>NZ_KE384328.1:65798-305175 GCF_000425205.1 Pontibacillus halophilus JSM 076056 = DSM 19796
CGTGAGGGAAGGTCACCTCACTTCGTTGCTTGTCTTATGCCTACCGTGGCTAAGCAGGGCCCCTGCGCTTTTGAAATTACCTTGCAAATTTTCTCAAAAGGTTATATACTAACAAGCGTACTTCTGAATTCGATTAGTTGGCTGCTTAAAGGGTTAGGACCTCTTTGGACTAACTTTCCCCCGTGGTGGTGCATAAGCTTTGCATTTAGAAGTAAATTCTTTGGTTGTTAAAGGGGGACTACCAATGGATACTATGGGTAGACATGTAATATCAGAACTGTGGGAATGTAATGAGGAAAAGCTTAATGATATGTCTTTGATTGAAAAGATATTTGTAAATGCGGCGCTTAAAGCTGGAGCTGAAGTGCGCGAGGTTGCGTTTCATAAGTTTGCACCTCATGGTGTGAGTGGAGTTGTTATCATCTCTGAATCACATTTAACCATTCATAGCTTTCCTGAGCATGGTTACGCAAGTATTGATGTTTATACTTGTGGTGATCGCATTGATCCTAACGTAGCAGCTCAATATATCGCAGAATCTTTAGAATCCAAAACGCAAGAAACGGTAGAAGTCCCACGTGGTATGGGACCAGTTGAAGTGAAAAAGTTTAATGTACTATAAATGCAACTAGAGGGGTGTACAGCGTACACTCCTTTTTTGCGTTTAAATTCAGAAATATTGTCGAATGGAGTATTTCACCGCTTGCTATTTTTGATATAATAGGCTAGAGGTGTAGTCATGAAAATTAAACAGTGGGCATCAACATATTTAACGAACCATGCTGAAACATCCGAACAGCATTGGGATTCAAGGTTACAAACACATTATTTTAAAGCGATGCAGGCTCAAGCGTTCAATAAAGTGGACGAGTTGCTTTCCAAGCATTCATCTTATACAATTGTGGCTAAATCAGAAGAGCACGGCGAGATAAGTGTTTCGGTAAAGGGGAAGAGGAAAGCCTTTGTTGTCGTTAGTGTAATTATGGTACAGCCATTACGATCAGCGGTTGACTTTTCTGTTACGACAGAGGGAGCAATGCCGTTTGATTTTGGTTATAGTACGAAGTTAATCGAGACGTTATATGAGCAGCTAAAGCGTGAATTACCTTTTATTGAAACTTCATTAGGAAAATAAAGCATCGAAATAGACGGAATACTAGGTTGGAGTTGATCATATGAAATGCCCCAATTGTCATGCGCGTAGTACCAAGGTTTTGGACTCACGACCAGTAGATGAGGGGAAGTCAATACGACGTCGTCGGGAATGTGAACAGTGCGTGTTTCGGTTTACAACATTTGAACGTATTGAAGAAGTTCCATTGATTGTCGTAAAGAAAGAAGGCACAAGAGAAGAGTTTAGTCGTGATAAGCTTATGCGAGGGTTAATTCGAGCTTGTGAAAAGCGTCCAGTTCCTGCCGAAGAGCTTGAAAAAATTGCAGGTGAAGTGGAACGTGAATTAAGAAATGGCGGCGTATCAGAAGTACCAAGCAAAGAGATCGGCGAAATGGTTATGGACCGTCTGGCTACATTAGATGAAGTGGCGTACGTCCGATTTGCTTCTGTGTACAGACAATTTAAAGATATAAATGTATTTCTTGACGAATTGAAGGATATTATTAAGCGTCAGCCTGAAGAATAAACATGAGCCATCGAGGCTCTTTTCTTTTTTGAAAGGGGGTTTTACACATGGAATCAAACAACATCGGCAAGATACTCCCCGTGGAGGGCTACATGGTTCGCGTTCCTCACACGTTTCCACAACATTATATCCGTTCCCTTACACATCTCTATCAACCCATTATTGGGGCTGTAGCGATTAGCATCTATCAGACGTTACTCTCAGATTTCGAATTAAAGTTGGCACAATCTCGACAAACCCATCACCGATTAATGAATTACTTGCACCTTTCCCTTGACCAAGTCTATGAGGCGAAACGAAAGCTTGAAGCAGTCGGATTGCTGCGTACATTTATGAGTCAGGAAGAGGAAGGGAAATTGTACACGTATGTCTTACATCCTCCTTTCACCGCAAAGGAATTCTTTCAAGATGATGTGCTTTCTGTGTTGCTTTACCATGAGCTGGGGGAAGATAAATATAACATTGTTAAAGAGGCTTTCCTTCCACAACCGAAAGCACTAGCAGGAGAGGAAGTTACGGCATCGTTTGAAGACATGTTCCAAACGACAATGCTTCACTCAAAGTCAATGCCCCAACATACCAATTCTTCTCGTTCAGAAGATAAGGAGCAAAAAGGGGTTGTAATTGGACAGGAGGTTGTGGATTTCGGCTGGTTAACTCAGTCGTTGCAACAACGAATGTATCCAACTCAACACATCCTAAATGAACGGAATAAACGCAGTATCAATCAAATGGCCGTTCTTTACGACCTAGGTACGCATGAAGTAGAGAAAGCTGTCATGTGGTCGTTATCTGACGAGCATGACTTCATGTTGAAAGAATTTAAAGAGGCGTGTCACGATTTGTATCAGTCGAAAGGGAAACAGAGTAATCCTAGTCTACTTCATACGCGACAAGCACTCGCGACAAACGATTCTTCTACAGACGCAGAAGAGAAGAAGAATGAAACGATTACAGAACGTTTCGAACGAATCTCCCCAAGGGAATTGTTAGAAGACCTGTCTGATGGAAACCAGCCATCTTATCAAGAACTTAAGATGATTCGAGATGTCATGGACCAACAAGGATTGCCGCCTGGTGTAATGAATGTGCTCATTCATTATGTTTATTTAAAGACAGACAAGAAGCTGTCTAAAGGATATTTAGAAAAGATTGCGAGCCACTGGTCTCGTAAGAAAGTGAAGACCGTGCAAGAAGCAATGGAGTTGGCAAAGTCTGAAAATGAGAATAAGCAACAAAAGTCATATTCAAGATCATACAACCGTGCTCCACAACGTCAAGGAGTGGTGCCGGATTGGTTTAAGCAGAATGGGAAAGCCTCCTCAACACAGAAGGAACAAGAGCAGTCGTCATCACCTAAGTCTTCAGAAGATACAGACCGCGAACGAGAGCAACTTCTCGAGGATTTAAAGAATCTTGATGATTTGTAACTATAGCTATAAGGAATGAGTGGAAATGGAATCTATCCAAGGATCGTTAAAGAAATGGATGAGGGAAAGTCGCAACTTCCAAGAACATTATCAGAAAATGCGGGAAGAAGTGCTACAAAATAAAGAAATTCTGGCTATCCAACAAGAAAATCCTCATCTAACAGATCAGGATTTAGAGCGACATCTTATGAAGCTCTACGAATATCAATCTCAATCGAAAAAGTGCGAGGATTGCCCAGCGCTGAATGAATGCATTAATTTAGTTTCTGGTTATAGCCCGCGCGTTCACGTGGAAGGCCATGATATTCGTTTAACGTATGAAATGTGCCCAAGAAAAAGGCTTGATGAAGAGCAGAATCAAAAGCGTTCACTTGTAAGTAGTTTATACATGCCAAGAGATATCTTGGAAGCTTCATTCAAGGATGTTGAAGTAGATGACCCTGAGCGATACGAAGCGATTCGACAAGCGAAAAATTATATTGAACATCTAGATACTGAAAAAGCAGAGAAGGGCTTGTATTTACATGGACCTTTCGGTGTGGGGAAGACCTATCTATTAGGCGCAATTGCGAACAAGCTTGCTGATAAAGGTACGTCTTCCATGCTCATCTTCATGCCTGAATTTGTTCGCGAAATGAAGCAATCCATTCAAGACCAGACCTTAAACACAAAGATTGAGCAGTTCAAGAATGTGCCTGTTCTTATGATTGATGATATTGGGGCAGAAACGATGTCTGCATGGTTTAGGGACGAGGTGCTTGGTTCCATTCTTCAGTATCGCATGATGGAACGCCTTCCGGTTTTCTTTACTTCCAACTACAACCTTGATGAGTTGCAAGAGCATCTAGCCTACTCAAATCGAGGAGAGGTGGAGAAGTTAAAGGCTGGGCGAATTATCGAACGAATTGGTCAAGTCAGTACACCAGTTAACATCGGTGGTAAGAACAAGAGAAAGTAATGGGTACAGATACGAAATAAAGATTGTATTTCCTGCAAGGATATAGAGAATCCCATTGAAATGGGGTTCTTTTTTTGTTTATCTCCCTTTTTTACGGGTGTTATGTTGGTTTTCTGGCATGATTTAAGACCTTGTCCCATATAATGTAACAGTTTGATGGGAAGGGGGTTTAACGCTTGAAGGAAATCTATTTTGAGAAGAAAGAAGAAGCCGTTACACTATGCTCCTTTCTATTTCGGAAGAATGATGAGATTTCAATCAGATGGAAATCTCATAGCAAACAAGGTCACTATTTGGTAATTACCTCGCCACAATCGTGGCATGGAGAGTGGAAGCGGCTGTTGGTTGAGGGACTTATTCATGTGTTTCTTTTACATAGAGAGCAGGCGTGGCTAGATGAAATACTGCTCAACTGTTATTACTATACAGACGATGAGGAACGGTCGCATATTCTTGAACTTTGCCAGACGTTGCTGTGTGAGGAGACTGACCTCCCTCGGCATGAACTCTCACGTGGGAAGCGGTCCAAGATATTGAGGGAGTTGTTCTCCGAGTTGTTGTATCAGGAAGAAGGCTTTCATTTCGATTCGTTGGTGCGCTTTCGCTTGCCTTCTTATCGAGAGAAGCTTGTCGACTTTGTTGGATATGCGCTTGATGAGTATAAGCGGGAAGAGGATTACCAAACGTATGTGGAGAACCTGCGTGAATTCGTAAGGGGGAAGGGCGTATCTAATCAACACCTTCACATTATCGAGTCAGAAACACTCAAGATCTATAATTCGGAGGGTGGGTATTTAGACAGCAGTCAACTTCGACAAGTTGCCTATGAAGAACCTCTTTATTTATTCGGGATGGGAAGGGATGAGTTGTTCTTGTCGCCTATTATTGCAATGGCTCCACACACCATCTCTATCTACAGTGATCACCTTACGAATGGTACACTTATTACGTTATTAAATGTGTTTCAAGAACGGGTACAGATACATCCTAGGAAACGTTTTCCTTTCAAACAAATTGCGAAATAACAAGAAACGGGCTTGCATTTCACGATTTTCCTTCATATAATTAGACACATAAACGAAACGTCACTAAAAGTGTTGATAAGGACATGAGCATGATGAACGGACTTCATAGAGAGGGAGGCCAAGGCTGTAAGCTTCCTAAGTGCCGCATAATGTTTACCACCTTTGAACTCTGCGTGCGAACCTTTAAGTAGTGTGCAGCGGCTCGTCCCCGTTAACGGATTTGAATGAGCTACAGGATACCTGTAGGAATTTGGGTGGAACCACGAGTATAACGCTCGTCCCTTCGCTATTTTATATAGCAAGGGATGGGCGTTTTTTTAGTGATGAAAAATATGAAGGAGTGAAAGTTATGGCGGAAGCAATTCAGTTAACATTTCCAGATGGCGCTGTAAAGGAGTTTCCACAAGGTACGACGACAGAAGATGTAGCTGCTTCCATTAGTTCTGGCCTTAAGAAGCAAGCGATTGCTGGTAAACTAGATGGAGAATTAATCGACCTTCGTCGCGAAATCCCAAATGACGGACGAATTGAGATTGTCACGTTGCGTGATGAAGAAGGTGTAGAAGTGATGCGTCACTCATCTGCACACTTAATGGCTCAAGCGATTAAACGTCTTTATCCTAACGTGAAACTTGGTGTAGGTCCGGTAATTGAGAATGGGTTCTACTATGACATCGATATGGAAGAATCCATTACACCAGAAGACCTTCCAAAGATTGAGAAGGAAATGCAGAAAATCGTCAGTGAAAACCTTGAGGTGGAGCGCATTGAGGTTTCGCGTGAAGAAGCGAAAGAGATGTATCGTGAAATTGGCGATGAATTGAAATTAGAGCTTATTGACGATATCCCAGAAGGACAGAACTTGACAATCTACCGCCAAGGCGAATTCTTCGACCTTTGCCGTGGGGTGCACGTTCCTTCTACGTCTAAGATCAAAGTATTTAAGTTGTTGAACGTATCTGGCGCATACTGGCGTGGAGATAGTAAGAACAAAATGCTTCAGCGTATTTATGGTACAGCTTTCGAGAAGAAAGACCACCTAAACGAATACCTACAAATGCTAGAAGAAGCGAAAGAACGTGATCACCGTAAGCTTGGTAAAGAATTAGATATCTTTACAGTTTCTCAGAAGGTTGGTCAGGGACTTCCATTGTGGCTTCCTAAAGGAGCGACGATTCGTCGTACAATCGAACGCTATATCGTGGACTTGGAAGAGCGTCTAGGATATGACCACGTCTACACTCCTGTCCTAGGTTCTGTTGACTTGTACAAAACGAGCGGGCACTGGGATCACTATCAAGAAGACATGTTCCCGACAATGGAGATGGATAATGAAGACCTTGTCCTTCGTCCGATGAACTGTCCTCACCACATGATGGTCTATAAGAACAACTTGCATAGCTACCGCGAGCTACCTGTTCGTATTGCGGAGCTTGGTACCATGCACCGTTATGAAATGTCTGGTGCTCTAGCTGGCTTACAGCGTGTTCGTGCAATGACATTGAATGATGCTCATATCTTTGCACGTCCAGACCAATTGAAAGAAGAATTCATCCGAGTGGTACACTTAATTCAAAATGTGTACAAAGACTTTGGTCTTGATAATTACTACTTCCGTCTTTCTTACCGCGACCCAGCGGATACAGAGAAATATGTAGATAACGATGAGATGTGGGATAAGGCTCAATCCATGTTGAAAGAGACAATGGAAGACCTAGAGCTAGATTACGTTGAAGCAGAAGGTGAAGCGGCATTCTATGGTCCGAAGCTAGACGTACAAGTGAAAACGGCTCTTGGTAAAGACGAAACGCTATCCACTGTACAGTTGGATTTCCACTTGCCTGAGCGCTTCGATTTAACGTACATTGGTCAAGACGGAAACCATCACCGTCCTGTCGTTATTCACCGTGGAGTAGTTTCTACGATGGAACGCTTTGTTGCCTTCCTAATTGAAGAGTATAAAGGTGCCTTCCCAACATGGCTTGCACCAGTACAAGCGAAGATTATTCCGGTATCAGCAGATGTGCACCTAGACTACGCGAAGAAAGTAGAAGATGCGCTTCGATTTGCAGGCGTTCGTGTTGAAGTGGATGAACGTGATGAGAAGATTGGCTACAAGATTCGTGAAGCACAAATTCAGAAAGTTCCATTCCAGCTTGTTGTAGGAGACAACGAAATGGAACAAAATGGAGTCAACGTTCGACGCTACGGAGAGCAAGATTCCAAGACACAAACCCTTGATGATTTCGTTGCAGCGATTAAGCAAGAGATCGATCAAAAGGGAGCTAAATAAAGTACAAGAACCAGACCGGATTCGGTCTGGTTCTTTTTTATGTGTATGGGTTTGGATGAGAGGGGAACTACTCGGTTTCCGGCTTGAAATGAATCAAAGCTCTATTTCAATCGTCACAAACGTTAAGGATGGAGATTAACGATAGTGGGGCGTGAACTGCTGCATCAAAACACAGCTTTGTAACAACCAAGAGAGAACCGTAAAAAATAGAAGGTCCTATTGATGGTTCTCATTGTTCATTTACTACAGCTCTAAACGGTTCATTACCCTCTTTGTAATTTAGGATATGTACTATACCCGTTAAAAAACTATTGAAACATCCCAAGAAATCAGTTATATTTAAAGATGTTGTGAGTGAACAGGTTGTACTTTGTTGACAACGCTTTGTAAACGTGCTATTCTCATATAGGTAACTTAATAAATGTCTGAGACAAGTAGAAGCACCCGCTTCTCACCTGATTGACACTTTCTTAGTAGTTGACAGGTCCGCTCATTATTATTTAATATGAACGGGACGCGTGTGGGTGCAGTATGTACCGACACTTTTTTAATGCATAAAAACCGCAACGAAGGGTAATTGTCGAAGACAGACAACTTGAAACATTTTTTAATAAAACCTGGAGGTGGCTAACTATTAGCAAAGATATGATTGTCAATGAGAAGATTCGCGCTCGCGAAGTACGCCTCATTGATGCAAACGGTGACCAATTAGGTGTTAAATCTAAAAACGAAGCGTTGGATATCGCTGCAAATGCGAACCTTGATTTAGTAATGGTAGCTCCAAATGCGAAACCGCCAGTATGTCGTATTATGGACTATGGTAAGTATCGTTTCGAGCAACAGAAGAAAGACAAGGAAGCGCGTAAGAAGCAAAAAATCATTAACGTCAAGGAAGTGCGTCTAAGCCCAGGAATTGAAGAACATGACTTCAATACGAAGCTTCGCAATGCACGTAAGTTCCTTTCTAAAGGTGATAAAGTAAAAGCAACGGTTCGTTTCCGTGGTCGTGCGATTACTCACAAGGAACTTGGTCAAGAAGTTCTTGAGCGTCTTGCAGAAGAATGTAAAGACGTAAGCTCTGTAGAAAAGAAAGCGACTATGGAAGGTCGCAACATGTTTATGATGCTTGCTCCACTTGCTGAGAAGCAGTAAACATCACTCTGAACTTGCTTAAAGGAGGAACTCACTATGCCAAAAATGAAGACTCATAAAGGTATGCAAAAACGTTTCCGCCGTACTGCGAGCGGCAACTACAAACGTGCTCACGCGTACACTAGTCACTTATTCGCGAACAAGTCTCAAAAGCAAAAGCGTAAACTACGCAAGTCTGGTCTTGTAGCTAAAGGTGATCTTAAGCGCATGGAGCAACTACTTCCTAAGAAGTAATTTCCGTCATAATATATAAATAACAGGAGGGACTCACTATGCCACGTGTTAAAGGTGGAACAGTTACACGCCAACGTCGTCGTCGCGTCTTAAAACTTGCCAAAGGGTATTACGGTTCTAAGCACGCGCTATTTAAAACAGCTAAACAACAAGTAATGAAATCAGGTCAATATGCTTATCGTGACCGTCGTCAGAAGAAACGTGATTTCCGTAAATTATGGATTACACGTATCAACGCAGCGGCTCGTATCAACGATATCTCTTACAGCCGTCTAATGCACGGTCTTAAAGAAGCTGGTATCGAAGTTAACCGTAAGATGCTTGCTGACCTAGCGGTAACTGACGAAAAAGGTTTCGCTAGCCTAGTAGAACAAGCTAAAGCTGCACTTAAATAAGTGTACCTTGATTGAATAACCTTACTGCCCGCCTGCAGTAAGGTTATTTTATTATGGTTTGGGATATAGAGAAATCGTGCACGCCTTAGCCATCACAACGCTGTCTAAAGAGTTCGGTGAGTATCATAGAAAGGATGGTGGATCACGTGGAGTTTATTCTGATTTATATCGTGATGATTAACCTTATTGGAGTCGTACTGATGAGGGTGGATAAACAAAGAGCGAAGAGAAACCAATGGCGAATTCAAGAGAAGACGTTGTTTGGAGTGGCAGTCATGGGTGGTTCTGTTGGCATATGGACTGGCATGCGATTGTATCGGCATAAAACGAAGCATTCTTCATTTGTAATTGGCATCCCCCTCATTGCGATCTTGCAGATTGCGTTCGTACTCTACATACAAAACATGTCATAAGGGCTCGTCTCCTGTCATATAGATGGACTAAGTCATCTTATGAAAGGGGACGATGATGGAACATCTCAGCACCATTCTGCTTACAGCCATCGAAGGAAGTGGCTACTTTGCTCCCCTGCTTTTTATTGCACTACATTTAATGAGGCCTGTATTCTTTTTGCCAGTAGCATTTATTTGTGTAACAGGAGGGGTGTTATTCGGGGCGGTAGAGGGGTCCATTCTTTCAGTCATTGGAGTTACCCTATCAAGTTTAACCTTTTATCCGTTATCTGGTCTGATGCCAAAGACGGTTAATCGTCTTGTTTCGTTGAAGAAGAAGTTGTTAGGGAAGTACACACAGCTTTCAATTGGCCAAGTGGCCATCCTTCGATTAGTGCCCTTTATACATTTTCATTTGCTTTCTTTATGCATTATTGAAACATCGGCAACGTTTAAGGACTATGCAAAGAGTTCATTTATTTCAAGCTTGCCATTGGCGATTATCTATACGTCCATCGGTGGATGGTTGTCGTTACTGTCTCCGCCGGTCATGGTTGCGCTTCTCCTCTCCTTATTGCCCCTCTTTTATTTGCTCCGTAGAAAGGAAATCGTGATTCAATGGAATGAGTTCTTTCACACAGAATTAAAATAAGCAAGCGGATTCCGCTTGCTTATTTGTGTGGAGTGAACAACTTATTGATCGGGTATTTCCAGTCAATTTGAGCGTGAGGGTACCGAGATAGAATTTCCTTCTCGACAAAGTAGAGATCTTCTCGTTCAATGCCTTTAAGTCGGTTCGGCTCACGTGCCCATACTGAAATGGAGACCACATCGAATGAACGCTCAGTTGTGCCGAGGTATTTCTCTCCTTCGAACAAAACTCCTTTATACGTAATCAGGAAGTTCTTCTTCACATTCTCCACGTCATCCATGAAATGATACTGCTTCTTATCATGGGCAAGCTCAAGCTTTCGTTTAGGGTTAATAATGTATTTGTAGGCGGCATACAGAAGCAAGATAATGGCTATGAAGATGAACAATCTCATTAATAGAACAATCATAAGCTTCGTCTCCTTTTCCAAATAAATGGCTACCCTATCCTACGAATAGAGAGTATCAAACGTTTCAAAAAAAGTTGTATGTTATAATGCGTATTAATAATAGTTTAAAGGAGCGTTGATTGTTGAACTGGAACGAACTATATCAGATGCAGCAAGAGCTTGATACATATATTGAACAAAAGCACGAACTGACTCATAAAGATTTATTCCAAAAGAAGGTCATGGCGCTTCTTGTTGAGGTTGGAGAGCTTGCTAATGAGACAAGATGCTTCAAGTTCTGGAGCCAGAAAGCACCTAGTCCAGATGAGACCATTCTAGAAGAGTATGTGGATGGAATTCATTTTATTTTGTCTCTTGGATTAGAGAAAGGGTATACGTTCAATGGGGGTGTAAATGAGGAAGAACCGTATGGAGATTTGACGGATTCTTTCCATGAAGTTTACCGAGCCATCTTGTCATTTAAAGAGTTTGAAGGAGAGCGTGAATATGAAGTTCTCTTTAGGCGTTATCTACAGGTAGGTAATCGTTTAGGCTTCTCAGAGGATGCCCTTATTCAAGCCTATAAAGATAAGAACAAAGTCAACCATACAAGACAAGACCAAGACTATTAATAATGGGGTTGGCAACAATAAACGTTAAAGAATGAGAAGGAGGACCACATATGGCTACATGGGATGATACATTAACAATGCTGAAAGAGTTAACGGACGCGAAAGGGGTCCCTGGGAACGAAGGGGAAGCGCGTGAGGTGATGAAGCGTTACCTTTCACCTTATACAGATGAGGTGACGACAGACCAGCTAGGTAGCTTGATTGGTCGCAAAGTAGGGAGAGAAAATGGACCTAAAGTGATGATTGCCGGTCACTTAGACGAAGTCGGCTTTATGGTGACTCGTATTGATGACAATGGATTCCTATATTTTCAACCTCTTGGAGGATGGTGGAATCAGGTGATGCTTGCTCAACGTGTGACGATTATGACAACGAAGGGGGACCTCACTGGAGTAATTGGCTCAAAGCCCCCTCATGTCTTGTCACCTGAAGCGCGTAAGAAGCCGATCGAGATCAAGGACATGTTTATTGATATCGGGGCATCAAGTCGTGAAGAAGCTCAGGAATTTGGGGTAATGCCTGGTGACTCAATCGTCCCTTACTTTGAGTTCACACAGATGCCAAATGAGAAAATGTTGCTTGCGAAAGCGTGGGATAACCGAATTGGTTGTGCAGTGGCCATTGATGTGTTGAAAGAGCTTCAACAGGAAGAACACCCGAATGTCGTGTATGGAGTTGGGACTGTGCAAGAGGAAGTGCGTCTTCGTGGTGCGAAGACTTCCTCTCAGAAGATTGCGCCAGACATTGGCTTCGCAGTTGATGTGGGCATTGCAGGGGATACACCAGGGATTTCAAATAAAGATGCAGATAGTAAGCTTGGGGATGGTCCTCAAATTATTCTTTATGATGCATCCATGGTCTCTCATAAAGGACTTCGTGATTATGTAGTCCAAGTAGCTGAGAAGCATAACATCCCGTTCCAGTATGCTTCTTTAGCCGGTGGTGGAACAGATGGAGGCTCCATTCATTTGACGAATGATGGCGTTCCAACGTTAAGTATTACGATTCCAACACGATACATTCATACACATGCAGCGATGCTCCACCGGGATGATTATGATCATACAGTTAAACTGTTTGTTGAAATCATTAAAGGACTTGATGAAGAAACTGTTCAAACAATCACGTATGATTAATAAAAAAACGTGCGTAGGCCATCGCCTTCGCACGTTTCATTTATTGAAGATGTTGGACACCTTCTTCAAGGTTAGACAACATCTCTTCTTTGTCATTCTCATCTGAATTCTTCCAAAGAAGTTCAAATAGGACGCCGAGGCCTGGGAGCATTTTTTCTTCTCCGCTGTTGATTGCATCTAAGATAGTAGCTTCTAATTTCTCGCTATCATGACCAGAAACGTTATTATAAATCGCTGCACGCAAATTAATACTCACTCATTCCACCTCTTTTCTAGCATAGAATTTATCGTTAGTTTGACCCGTGTGGATGTAAATATGTATGATGTTAACGGAAGACAAGACAGACAAAGGATGAGTTAGATGATTACCTCACTACAAAATGGATACGTAAAACGTTGGAAGAAATTAAAACGAAGAAGAGGACGCGAGAAAGAGCGTGCGTTCTTAGTCGAAGGGTTCCACTTAGTTGAAGAAGCGTTGAAAAGTGATTGGACCGTACAAGAGATTGTAATTCGTGAAGACATAAATATTCAAAATGAATGGCAAGGATACAAATACGTCCAAGTGACGAACGAAGTGTTTCAAGAAATTGCCGATACCGACCACCCTCAAGGGGTTGCGGCGGTAGTTGAAATGAAAGAGATGGAGTGGGAAGGAGCGAATCGAGTGCTACTTCTTGATTCCATTCAAGACCCTGGTAATCTAGGGACGATTATTCGTACAGCAGATGCGGCTGGCTTTGATGCGATTATGCTCGGGAAAGGTACCGTAGATCCGTATAACGATAAGGTCATTCGTTCAACGCAGGGTTCTATCTTCCACCTACCAGTATTCCAAGAAGAGCTAGAAGAGATTATTCCTTCCATGAGACAAGAAGGAACAACGGTGTGGGCCACATCTTTACAAGGGGCAACCCCTTATATGGAGAAGACTATTCCAGATGAACCTTTTGCTTTATTGGTGGGCAATGAAGGGTCAGGTGTACAGGAAGAGTTACTCCAACTTGCGGATGAACGAGTGAATATCCCGATGTATGGGCAAGCAGAATCGTTGAATGTAGCGGTAGCTACAGGAATTTTACTCTACGCCATGCGTGGATAAGTGGAGCAGTGCTTTACAAATGAAAGCGAACCCCATATACTAATGAGTAGAATTATTGAACTAACAGAATAACCATATAAAGCGTCGAAGGAGCTAGTACGAGAGGTACGCTACAATCACAGGGAGAAACGTCATAGACTGGAAGCGTTTCGGTTGTAACCTCGAGGAAGTTTCACTCTGGAGCTGACACTTGGACCTTACAAAGTAAAGGTGTTTCCGGAATCTGTCCGTTATCAGATTAGAAGTGGATGCTCAATACGAGTGTCAACAAGGGTGGTACCGCGACGCGAAGCCTCGTCCCTTTTCTATAGGAGAACCTATAGAGGGGACGGGGCTTCTTTTTTTTATTCTGCCATTTGAATAAAGGAGGATGTGCAATCATGAAGGAACGTTTACTCGAATTGAAAACAGAAGCGCTACAGCTAGTAGAACAAGCTGAAGATGCTAAAGCGTTGCAAGATGTTAAAGTACAGTATTTAGGTAAAAAGGGGCCCATCACGGAAGTTCTGCGTGGGATGGGTAAATTGTCTGCTGAAGAACGCCCAGTCATAGGCCAACTTGCCAATGAGGTGCGTGAGTCCATCCAGGGTGCGATTGAAGAGAAGCAAGCTCGTTTCGAGAAAGAAGCGCTTGAGAAGCAGCTTTCTGAAGAAACAATCGACGTAACAATGCCGGGCCGCCCAGAGCCAGCGGGAGGTCCACATCTATTAACGAAGATTATCGAGGATATGGAAGATTTATTTATCGGTATGGGCTTTAATGTAGCGGAAGGTCCTGAAGTTGAGCAAGACTATTACAACTTTGAAGCGTTAAACCTGCCAAAAGGCCATCCGGCTCGTGATATGCAGGACTCGTTCTATATTACTGAGGAGCTTCTGCTTCGTACGCATACTTCTTCTGTTCAGGCTCGTACGATGGAGAACTCTGAAGGAAAAGGGCCAGTTAAAATCATTTGCCCTGGTGTCGTATATCGCCGAGACACAGATGATGCCACGCACTCTCACCAGTTTACACAAGCAGAAGGCCTCTATGTCGATAAGCACGTTCGAATGAGTGACCTTAAGGGTGTGTTAAATGAATTTGCGAAGCACATGTTCGGCGATGAACGAGACATCCGATTACGCCCTAGCTTCTTCCCATTCACAGAACCGTCTGTTGAAATGGATATCTCTTGTAAAGTATGTGGCGGAGAAGGCTGCTCTGTATGTAAAGGCACTGGCTGGATTGAAATTCTTGGTGCAGGGATGGTTCATCCGAACGTACTTGAGATGGCAGGGTATGACTCGAAAGAATACACAGGATTTGCATTTGGAATCGGAGTGGAACGTATTGCGATGTTGAAATACGGAATTGAAGACATTCGCCACTTCTATACGAACGATGTACGATTCTTAAATCAATTCCATAAGGCGTAACGAGGAGGAATAAAGATGTTTGTATCATTAAACTGGTTGAAGCAGTACGTAGATTTGCAAGGCGTTGACCCTGAAATCCTTGCAGAACGAATTACGAAAACAGGGATTGAAGTGGAAAGTGTTGAACCATTTGGTACACCAATTAATGATTTGGTTGTTGGGTACGTTAAAGAATGCATCCAGCACCCGAATGCGGATAAGCTTAGCTTGACTCAAGTAGATGTAGGGGACGAAACGTTACAAATCGTTTGTGGAGCTCCTAACATCTCACAAGGTCAACATGTTATTGTGGCGAAGCCTGGCGCGGTTCTACCTGGCAACTTCAAGATTAAGAAGACAAAACTTCGTGGTGAAGAGTCAAACGGGATGATTTGTTCCATGGAAGAGCTTGGAATAGATGCTAAGTATGTGCCTGAAGACATGCAAGATGGCATTTATGTATTCCAAGAAGACGTAGAAGTCGGAGCGGATGTAAATGATTTACTAAATCTAGATGATGTCATAATTGAACTCGGCATCACACCAAACCGTGCCGATGCGTTAAGCATGCTTGGGGTTGCGTATGAAGTCGCAGCAATCTTAGATACAGAAGTTCAACTCCCAGAGGAAACGGTCCCAACTGTTGATGAGAACAGCTCTGAACAGGTCTCTGTTGTAGTCGATGCGAAAGAGGCAAACCCATACTACGGCGCCACACTCATTAAGGATGTTGAAGTGGGTCCATCTCCACTATGGTTACGCAACCGCTTGACAGCTGCGGGTCTTCGTCCAATTAACAACGTTGTCGATATTACAAACTTCGTTCTAATGGAGTACGGTCAACCTCTTCACGCCTTCGATTACGATCGATTTGGTTCTAAAGAAGTTGTTGTTCGCTTTGCGAAAGACGGAGAGACGTTAACAACGCTAGATGATGAAGAGCGAACGCTATCTTCCAATCAACTCGTTATTACGAATGGCAATCAGCCAGTTGCACTTGCTGGTGTAATGGGTGGAGCTGATTCTGAAGTGCAAGATGATACAACGACTGTGCTATTGGAAGCCGCATACTTCTCACCAATCGCGGTTCGTGAAGCATCTAAAGATCACGGTCTCCGTAGTGACGCAAGTGCTCGCTTCGAGAAAGGTGTAGACCCAGACCGTGTGAAACGTGCAGGCCAACGCGCGGCACAACTTCTCGCTCAGTACGCAAATGGCACTGTGTTATCAGGTGTAGTGGAATACGATGAGCTTGACCGCAGTGAGAAATCCATTACCATCACAACGTCTCGTATGAACCATGTTCTTGGTTCCTCTATGAATGACGAAGACATTGCAACCATTCTTCGTAAACTTGGGTTTGGTTTCAAACAAGAAGGAGAAACCTTCCACGTGACGATCCCAACACGTCGCGGCGACATTTCAATTGAAGAAGATATGGTAGAAGAGATTGGACGTATTTATGGATATGACAACCTTCCATTCACCCTCCCAGAAGGAGCAGCAAATGCAGGTGGACTAACGAAGCGCCAATCTTTACGCCGCTCTATTCGTCGTAAGTTAGAAGGAATGGGACTTTCTGAAGTCATCACGTACTCATTAACAACGTCCGAACGTGCAACTCAACTTGTGAGCCCAGATGTACGTGCAGCTGACGTGAATCCTGTTCGACTTGCAATGCCTATGAGCGAAGAACATAGTACTCTTCGTCTAAGCTTGTTACCTGAAATGCTAGCTTCTGTTTCTTACAATGTGGCTCGTAAACAACAGAATGTAGCCTTCTACGAGACAGGGTCGGTATACGTATCGAATGAACAGACGGTTACGAAACAACCGAACGAGCAAGAACGCTTAAGCGGTGTATTGACAGGAACTTGGGTGACAAACCTATGGCAACAAGAGAAGAAACAAGTAGACTTCTTCGTTGTTAAAGGTATTCTCGAGAACCTTTTCCAATTCCTTGACCTTTCAGAGAAGATTACATTCAAGCAAGGCAAGGTAGAGGGCATGCACCCAGGCCGTACGGCACTTGTGTATTATGGAGATGAAGTCATTGGCTTTGCCGGACAACTTCACCCAACTGTTCAGAAGAACTATGATTTGAAGGAAGCATATGCATTTGACCTAGATTTAGAGAAAATCTTTGACGTTGCTACACAGGAAGAGAACTACACACTTATTCCGCGTTATCCTTCTATTACGCGTGACATTGCGCTTGTTGTAGATGAATCAGTTGCGGCAGGAGACCTTCACGAAACGATTTATGCGACAGGACAGCCGCTTGTGAAGCACGTGCTTGCGTTTGACCTTTATCAAGGGGAGCATTTAGAGGATGGGAAGAAATCCTTAGCATTCACCATTCGCTATCAAGACCCTACTCGTACGCTTAAAGACGAGGAAGTCGAAGAAGCACACACGCGCATCCTTGAAGCAGTGAAGAGTCACTATCAAGCTGAACTACGTGGATAAAGAAAAGCCCTCTCAATTGAGAGGGCTTTTTCTATATATGAACTAAATTATAGAGTGGATGGGGCATAAGAAAGGGAGCATTGTAAGTTCTCATCTATTGGTTCTATGGTCTATATACCGCTCTTTACCGGTCTTGATTAGTTTCCTGAATTCTCTTCGTAGACGTAATAGTTCAAAGACGCTATTGGATTGTTCAACTCTTTCGATGATTTCTGAATACCTTTCATATTCTTTTTCAGTGAGTAACACTTTGTCCCTGCGTTTAAAGGGGATAACATCACCCATCACGGATCCCTCCTTCGCTTATAGTTGTACTTATGCAAACGCCCCCGAAAAGGAGACCAACTATCCTATAAATAGGCACGTTGGATTTACTTCATTGTGTTTATCTAAACAGCTAGTGTGGTATTCACATACTATTTACGAAAGGGGATGGGATAAATTGAAACAGATTCCAAGCATTACTTTACGTGACGGAATAGAGGTTCCAGCTGTCGGCTTTGGTACATACGCTCTTAATGGAAATGCGGGTGTACAGGCAATCACAAGCGCAATTCATCATGGCTATCGATTACTAGATACGGCCTACAACTATGAAAATGAGGGGACAGTTGGCGAGGCAGTGAGAAGAAGCGCTGTACCGAGGGAAGAATTGTTCATTACATCGAAATTACCTGGTCGCTACCAACAATACGACAAAGCGGTTACAGCAATACAAGAGTCATTGTACCGTGCTGGCCTCGATTATTACGACTTGTATCTCATACATTGGCCGAATCCTCAACAAGGAAATTATGTAGAAGCTTGGAAGGCTCTCTTAGACGCGAAAAAATGGGGACTTGTCCGTTCAGTAGGAGTATGTAACTTCCTTCCAGAACATCTTGATGTACTTGAACAGGAAACAGGTGTGAAACCGAGCATCAATCAAATTGAACTTCATCCTTTCTTTAATCAAGCAGACATGCTTGGGTATCATTTTGAGAATGGTATTGTAACTCAATCCTGGAGCCCTCTCGCCAAGGCAGATGAGATTCTAGGGAATGAAACATTAAAAGGGATTGCAGCGAACTACAACAAATCAATCTCCCAAATTGTGCTACGCTGGCATTACCAATTGGGGTCCATTGCCATCCCTAAATCTGCGTCTCCACAACGTCAATTAGAGAACATCTCAATATTCGATTTCGAATTAAGTGATGAGGAAATGGATGCAATTACTGTATTGTCACGAGAAGATGGACGATTAAACAACCAAGACCCTTCGGTTTATGAAGAGTTTTAATTCTGGCTTTCGTATGAATGGTGGGTTGAATTAGTTTGATTGTAAACCATGGGCTTGGAGCAAATTACTGTGTTGTTACTTAGCAAGGTTAAACAAAGGGAGCTTTCTTTATGAGGGAATTCGAACAGGGCAGATTATTTCTCGCCCTGTTCGTTCTGTAAAGGTTGAGTAATTGGTAATGTAAAGGCAATTTCAGTTCCTTGCCCGAGGGTGGAAGTAACTTTAATCTCTCCGTTATGAGCGAGGACAATCGCTTTAGCAATGCTCATTCCTAAGCCGCTTCCTTCATGTCTCGTTTCGCTATTTGTTCCTCGGTAATAACGGGTAAACAGGTGCTTCTTGGTCTCTTCGTCCAATCCCACACCTTCATCTTTAACTCGTATGGATAGAGTGTGAAGATTTGGAACAACCGCTACGGAAACAGCTGTACCTGGCGGGTTATGAACTTGTGCGTTGACAATTAGGTTATCTAATAGTCGCTCTAGCCATTTCTTTTCTCCTAGTACGAAATAATCTATGGAAGGGAGATCGAGTGAAATTGGGATTTCTTCATAACGGTATTTCTGAACTGTTGAGTGAAGAAGTTCTTTCACGGATACAGGAGTGAATTCAGTAGGGATATGTTGCTCCTTTAGCTTTGAAATTAGAGAGAAATCTTGAATCAATTCGAGCATATAATCCCCTTTCTTACGTATGGTGGCTCCAATCTCCTGTAGTTCTTCCTCGTTCCATTGGTACTGATTGCTTTCTAGCATATAGCCGTATCCGTGTATGGTTGTTAGTGGCGTGCGCAAATCATGTGAGATCCCTGCCATCCATTGCTCCCGTTGTTCGTCGAGCAACTTGCGCTCGTATTCAGAAGCAGTAAGCTGTTCTGCCATTTCGTAGAACTCTTGAATAACTTCTTTATAAAGACGGTATTGGCGCTTCAATTTATTCTTCTGATTGAATACTTTCTTCCGCTCATCTGAAGTTAACACTTCTTGATACTCTCCTCTTTGCATTCGCTCTAACCAGCCAATAAAGAGGAGGAGTGGCTTGCCATACCTCATACCGTGCCATACAGAAAATGTGACAAGTAACAGAAATAAGAAGACAGCAATAGTAGATAGAATGATTACACCAGTCTTAAACGTTGGAGGTTCCCATTTTTCGGTCTTCTTCGGAGTGTGGAGAACCCATGCTTCTTCGTCTGACATGTATCGTGTGGTAACCTCTGTTGTGAAATTCTGTGGCTGTTGCTTCCTTATTGATAAATCAATTGGTGAATAGTGGGTCGAATCATGGTTAACTCCAAGTTCTTCTCTAACTCTTCCATCTTTATCAACAAGATGAAGCGTATATCCTTTATCTACTAAAGTCGTGTGCAGGTGCGCGATTTGCTCGGAGTCCCATTCTTCACTACTTCCGTAAGTACTCATCCAAGCTGTTAACTCTTGTAGGTGCTCGTGCTTATAACCAAGCATGAACAGGTATGTATTCTGATATAGGTAATCATCAACTAGTGTGGTTACTGTATAACGATCTAAACTTTCGGTCGCTTCAATTTCGTTAATTTCTGAGAGAGTGTAAGACTTAGGGAGCTGCTCTGGATTGTTTACAGCAAAGAAGACCTTCCCTTCTTCGTTCACAACTTGAAGCCACATGTTTCTAGTCTTTAATTCTTCTTTCCATACAGCGGGCATTTGAATGTCGTCTTCCTCAAGCCATATTTCAGTTGAGATAGATTCAAGAACTCCGCTAGGAAAATGCTGATTCACTCCTTCGTTTGAGTAGAGCAGAATTAAGGAGAAGAGAAGGATTAGTAGGATAACGAATAAAAAAGCGGTCAATAGGACCATCTGAATTGAGAATTGAAAGGCGATCCGTCGCTTTATGGATTTCATCGCGATGGTTCCTTTACAAGCTTGTAGCCAAATCCGCGAATGGTTATAAGGAATTGAGGTCGGCTAGGGTCTGGCTCAATCTTCTCACGGAGTCTACGAATATGAACCATTATGGTATTGTCGTCTACAGGATGTTCATACCCCCATACCGCTTCAAATAAGTCGCTCTTCGTAAAGACTTGATTCGGGTGATGACAGAGATAAAGGAGTAAGCGGAATAATAAGGCCGTAATGGTAACTGGTTCTCCCTTCACCATTACTTCCTTTGTTCTTTCGTTCACTTGAAAATGGTCAAAGTCATAGATGAATTGCGATCGATTATCTCTTATCAGTGTTGGTTCGGCTTTTATAGATAACCTTCTATGAACGGCTTTAATTCGTGCTGCAATTTCAAGAGGGTTGAAAGGCTTGGTAACATAATCATCACCGCCTACTGCAAAGCCAGTTAAGACGTCTAAGTCAGATGTCTTTGCTGTTACATAAATAATATAGGTATCGATTGCTTCATGAATTTTCGGGCCAAGCTCAAATCCATTTCCATCAGGTAACATAACATCTAACAATATAATGTCATAAGAGGTGTAATGAATAGCTTCAAGTGCATCCGCTACTGTATAGACTGAATCAATGGACTGATAGCCCTCTTTCCTAAGCACTGTTTCAACCATCTTGATAATAGCTGGTTCATCATCAACTAGTAATACATGTATGTCTTCCATCTTATTCCTCCTCACTCAGCAATGCTAACACACTTACCTTACATGAATCTTACGAAATGAGGATTAAGTAAGCTAGAAGTAAGAAAGATGTAGAGTGAGGGTAATCTACACAAAGTATGATTAAGGTACAACAGATTCTAAGGGGGAATACGTGTGTACCGAAATCAGGTAGTGGATGCACTGAGAGGGTTAAGTTTATTTGGAATATTGATTGCTAATATGTTGATATTCCAATATGGAATGTTTGGGAAAGATGAGATTCATCGATTTAATGTGACCACGACAGATAGGTGGATACGAGAAGGATTAACGATTCTAGTGGAATCAAGTTTTATGCCAATCTTCGCTTTTTTATTTGGATATGGTGTAGTAAAGATGACAGAGAAATTATCTAATCAAGGTCTTCGCCATAAACGGTACCTTTCAAGGAGGTTCGTTTGCCTTCTATTACTAGGTGGGCTGCATGCTTATTACTTATGGGAAGGGGATATTCTGCTTACTTATGGAATGACAGGTTTCATCTTACTATTCTTTATTAACCGCAAGAGCAAAACAATTTTAATTTGGTCTGTAGTTTTGTTGGCTTTAGGTGGCGCATCTGTTTATGGAGGCGAAGAAAGCCTGAGTTCTGATGGGGATGAACGAATTATGTCAGAGTATATGACTGAAACAGAGACGGTTAATGGAGGTGGTAGTTATCAGGAGATTAAGTTCCACCGAAATAATGTAGATCCACTTAATTTGAGTGGTGGAGAAGCGCTCGTTATACTTCTATTGGTTCCTTTGTTCACACTCCCCATGTTCTTAATAGGGATGATAGCTGCTAAACGAAGTTGGTTTGTTCATATCGAAGAGCACAGACACAGGTGGCAACGTGGAGCTATCCTTGGTAGTATAGTCGGGATTAGTTGCAAATCATTTGTCATCATCTTTCCAGCTTTACCAATTGGAAGTACTTTCTATCTTATAGGGGGTCCTATCCTATCGCTAGGCTACATAAGTATGTTCGTACTTGTACTAAATCGTGACCACTTGTTGGTGCGTGGGTTATCAAGTGTAGGGCGTTATTCATTAACGAATTACATCTTACAGTCAGTAGTGTGTACCACGCTCTTCTATGGATATGGCTTTGGATGGTTTGGCAAGATAGGCGTTACAGCTGGGGTAGGAATAAGCTTCTTACTCTTTGCCTTACAGTGGGGTGGAAGTTTACTCTATAGCCAGTACTTTCGAACGGGCCCTCTTGAGTGGGTTATTCGGGTATTCACGTATTTGAAATGGTCGGGTAAACCTACAAGTCGTAACGTAACTGAAGAAATAAGTCATAAACGTCATAGGGAGGCATTGTAACCATGCTTTCATTGCCTATCGGAATCTCTTTCACTCGTTTCATGATTATAGTCGTACTTATAGGTGCACAAGACGTGTTATCTCAATCGAAGCGAGGAGCGCTTGGTGCAATTCTTCCCTGTGGCCTCATCCTCTTCTTCCTTTACGCATGGTCTCATCATTTCTTTGGCCAAGGAAGCCTAGCTCTGAACAGTTTACTTTTCATTATGGGGGAAGTATTTCTAATTGGAATGTGGGTAAGAAGGAGAGAATAGGCGGATTTACTGGGCAACTTATGAGGAAATTATGGATTCGTTTGGTATCATAGGGGTTACCATATACAAAGGGGTGATCTCATGAAGAAGCAAACCATTCAAGATACACTGAAGCAGCACACCCCAACGATTATAGGCGATGATGCCCTTAGAACGTATTCATTGTTGCTCCCTTTAGTAGAAAGAGAGGATGGACTTCATCTGTTATTTGAAGTTCGCTCTTATCATATGCGAAGACAGCCAGGGGAAATTTGTTTCCCAGGAGGGAAGTACGACCCTGAAGACCAAGGTACGAAAGAAACTGCAATACGTGAAGCCGTAGAGGAACTAGGCATAAAGCCAGGTGACGTACGTGATGTCTACGAACTTGGATACATGGTGTCTCCGTTTGGGATGAAGGTTGAAGCGTATATTGGACTTCTTACGTGTGAAGAAGAAGAACTGCTTCCGAATCCGGATGAAGTTGCTGAAGTATTTACAGTCCCACTTGATTATTTTCTAGACAACAATCCTGTGAAACATTATGTAAATCTAGAAGTAACGCCGGAAGCTTCATTCCCTTTCCACCTGATTGAAAATGGGGATCAATATTCATGGCCAAGAAGGAAGTATCCAGAGTTTTTCTATGAATACGATGGAAGAGTAATCTGGGGGCTGACCGCTCGGGTGTTATATGACTTTATTCGAACGATTCGATGATGATAGAAAAAGGCAGCAACGCTTAGGTTGCTGCCTTTTTCTATGCATGTATTATGTGGGGATTTAACGTACGTAGTGTAACGCTTTCTCTGTATTAGCAAAGTGCACTTTAGCGAATTCTTCTAGTCCATCAGCACCGATTTGCTTAATTAAGGCGCCTGCAGTTTGGTCGACGCGACGAGAAGCGCCCTTTGGCAATTCGATGCCGGCTTTATCAGAGAGCTTGTTCATCTGCTTTACAAATGCTGAGCGAGCGATAATGGATGCGGCAGCAACTGCAATGGAATGAGACTCTGCTTTCATCATAAAGTAGACGTTATCTTGCAAGGTCTGGTTCTCACTATATAAGTGTCTTTTATAGATATTAGGTTCTGCGAATTGGTCAATCACAAACCCTTCCATCTTAATAGGTGCGATTTTTTCGCTTAGCTTGTTGATGGCTGCGTGATGGAGCATCGTCTTCATCTTTCCTTGTGTCCACCCTTTACGTTGTAGGCGATTGTACTTCTCGTTATGAAGGGTAATCAAAGAGTATGGAATCTCAAGCTCGACAAGGCGCTTTGCAATCTGCTGAATTTGTGGGTCTTTCAAGTCTTTCGAATCCCTTACGCCGGCTTTCTTTAAGGTTGAAATTTGTTCTTCGGTTACATAGACACTCGCTACTGTGATGGGACCGAAATAATCTCCTGTTCCAGCTTCGTCCGAGCCACCGTGAGAGGAGGTAAGAAGTGAAGCTTTAGGGTAGTAAGGAGAAGTTGTTTGTTGTGACGAAGACTTTTTCTTAGGCGAAGCGGAGTTCCCGTTCCATCGCGCCGCTTCAAAGTCGTGGTTCGGGCCTTGAAACATCACTTTGCCAGAGCGGTAGGCCGTAATTGAGCATCCATCTACTTTAGCTGAAAAAACTGCGCCTTGTGGCGTTTTCTGCTTCAGTGACCTTCCGTACGTTTCTTTCATTTGTTGAATGGTTCCTTGTGAACACGTGATAACCGTTTGTGACATCATAGCCCTCCTCTAAACAATACGAATAGTATACCATTGTTCGCCGTCGGACTGAATAAGGGAAAAGACGATTTAAGACGCTTTCTTTATTCAACTGCTTCGTGTTAATATTAACTTTAGGATTCTAATTGGATGAGGGGGCATCTATGTGTCGCAATCAAAGAAACGAACAACAGTTGATATACATAATCGATCTTATACAATTGTTGGGGAAGAAGCGCCCCATCATATCCGCATGGTTGCAAGTCTTGTTGACCAACAGATGCGTGATATCCATGCCAATAACCCCCAACTAGATACTGCGAAATTGGCCGTACTGACGGCTGTTAATGCGATGAATGATTACGTGAAATTAAAGGAAGAATATACGAATCTACTACAACAATTAGAAAAGGAAGAGGACAAAACAGAAAATGATTGATTTATTGTTGCTTCTCATTTTAGTACTTGGGGTTTTTACTGGTTTACGCAGGGGATTTGTGCTGCAACTCTTTCATATGACAGGGTTTATTGTAGCCTTTATCGTAGCGGCGCTTTATTATAGTGATCTATCTCCTAAACTGACGTTGTGGATTCCATATCCAGAGTTATCGGAGGACAGCTCATGGGCAATATTTCTAGACTCGTTGCCACTAGAGAATGCCTATTACAATGCTGTAGCGTTTGCGATTCTCTTCTTCGGAGTGAAGATTGTCATGCAAATTATTGCTTCCATGCTTGATTTTGTAGCTGACTTTCCGATTCTTCGTTCCATTAACGGGATATTGGGAGCTGTGCTCGGTTTTGTGGAGATTTACTTTATGTTGTTGATTATTCTTTACATAGGAGCGCTTCTTCCGCTCCCATTCGTACAGAACGCGATAGATCAGTCTGTCATTGCACAGACGATTGTAGAGCATACGCCTTATTTCTCACAGAAAATAAAGGAACTGTGGTTTGAGTACGTAGCGACGGCATTTACAGACTTCTCTTCGTGAGAAGTTTTTTCTTTATGGGTTACAATGAATAATAGAAACTAATTAAAGCGGGTGACGATGATGAAAGTAGATAAGAAACAACTCATTAAGAAGCTCGAACAAATAGGGGTTTATCTTGAACTAAAAGGTGAAAATCCTTTCAAAATATCCGCATACCGTAAGGCGGCACAAGCGCTTGAAAGCGACGATCGTTCGCTGTCTGAAATAGAAGACTTCACTGCGATGAATGGAATTGGGAAAGGGACGGCCACGGTTATTCAGGAGTTCATCGAGAAAGGAGAGTCGGACACGCTCAATCAGCTTGAAGAAGATGTTCCAGCTGGTCTAGTCCCTCTACTTCAACTCTCTGGACTTGGTGGTAAGAAATTAGCCAAGCTCTATCAAGAGCTTGGCGTCACAGACGCCGCTTCTCTAAAGACAGCTTTAGAAGAAGGCAAAGTGGAACAACTGAGCGGTTTCGGTAAGAAAAGTGCTGAGAAAATCTTGCAAGCTCTTGAGGATGCAGGCTCACGTCCTGAGCGCCTGCCAATCGCGGTTATGTTGCCGTTAGCTGAAAAGATTGAAGGGTATTTAGACACGGTGGACACAATCAAGCGTTATTCAAGGGCTGGTAGTCTAAGAAGAATGCAGGAAACCATTAAAGACCTTGATTTTATTATCTCTACGAAGAGCCCTGAAGAAGTTCGTGATGAATTACTCAAGATTGATAACATTAAAGAAACAGTAGCGAGTGGAGAAACCAAAGTTTCCGTGGTTCTAGCAGAAGGGTACGACATTGGCGTGGACTTTCGCCTTGTACAACCTCACGAATTTGCAACCACGCTTCATCACTTTACGGGCTCAAAGGATCACAATGTAGCCATGAGACAGTTGGCAAAGGCTCAAGGTGAGAAGATTAGTGAATATGGTGTTGAGGACGTTGAAACAGGAGAAATAAAAACGTTTGAAACAGAAGAAGCATTCTTTAACCATTTCGGCTTAAACTTTATTCCACCTGAGTTGAGAGAAGACGATGGAGAAGTCGAACAATTTAAAGATGAAGTCGCGACCTTGCTGCAACATCAAGACATTCGAGGGGACCTACACATGCACTCGACGTGGAGTGATGGAGCTCAATCCATTAAAGAAATGGCAGATCGTGCGCGAGAAATGGGCTATGAGTACATAGCCATTACGGATCACTCTAAGTATCTCAAGGTGGCGAACGGCTTAGATGAGGAGCGCCTTCGAAAGCAGCGAGAAGTTATAGATGAGTTGAATGAATCGTATGATGACTTCCATATATTCGCCGGCATTGAAATGGATATCCTGCCAGATGGTTCACTAGACTTCTCAGAAGAATTTCTCAAAGAAATGGACTTTGTCATAGCCTCTATTCATTCTAGCTTCAATCAAGACCGTGAAACGATTATGAAGCGCTTGAATACAGCGCTTGAGTCACCTCACGTTCATATGATTGCTCATCCGACCGGCCGATTAATTGGCAGACGGGAAGGCTACGATGTAGATGTTGAAGCGTTAATTGAGGGAGCAAAGCGGACAAATACCGTGCTTGAATTAAACGCCAATCCAAATCGCCTTGATCTAGCATGGAAATGGCTTTCACATGCTCAAGAACAAGGGGTGAAAGTGGCAATCAATACAGATGCCCATAGCTACAGCATGCTTGAACATATGAAAGTAGGCGTAGGAATTGGGCGTAAAGGATGGCTTCAGAAAGAGAACGTTCTGAACACCTGGACTAGAAAACAACTTGAAACCTTTTTAAATCAAAATCGTTAAACCATAAAAGGGGTAAATAGAATGAATCAGCGAATTTACCATGTACTTGAGTACGACAAAATAATTGAACAATTGAAGACGCATGCAGCCTCCTCATTAGGTAAGGAAGCCGTACAGCGTCTTCACCCCTCTACAGACGTAGAAGAAGTAAGAAGATGGCAAGAAGAGACAGAAGAAGCCGCGACGGTACTTCGTTTGAAAGGATATGCTCCACTTGGTGGGATTTTCGACATTAAACCTCAAGTAAAGCGTGCCACTATTGGAGGCGTATTAACGCCAGAAGAATGTCTAGACATCGCTTCAACGCTTTATGGCGGAAAGAATTTAAAAACGTTTATTGAAGAAATCGAAGACGCCTCGTTACCGATTCTGAATGAGATTGTGGAGCAAATTGTTCCACTTAGCGAATTAGAGCGTGCCATTCGAAATGCCATTGACGATTATGGAAAAGTCATGGACGGTGCATCGGACAAGCTGCGCACTCTTCGGTCTAGAATTCGTTCCTATGAGAGTCGAGTTCGTGACAAGTTAGAAGGTTACACCCGTTCTAACAGCAAAATGCTTTCTGATGCGATTGTAACGATTCGTAATGATCGTTATGTGCTACCTGTTAAGGCAGAGTATCGTGGCTCATTTGGTGGGATTGTGCACGACCAATCTTCTTCTGGTGCCACACTCTTCATTGAACCTCAGGCAGTCGTTGATTTGAACAATGAGTTGCAGGAAACACGTGTTCAAGAGGCAAATGAAGTAGAACGCATTCTTCGTGAACTGAGTGAGCGAATAGCAGAAGATGAGTCGTTCCTCTATATCAACGTTCAAGCTTTAGGACATCTTGATTTCCTATTTGCGAAAGCGCATTTGGGTCGCGTGATGAAGGCAGCGAAACCTACCATTAACGATGCGGGTATCATTAAGATGCGTGAAGCACGACACCCACTCATTTCGATGGATGAAGTCGTAGCGAATGATGTCTTCCTTGGTGAAGAGTATACATCCATCGTCATTACAGGACCGAACACAGGTGGTAAGACCGTTACACTTAAGATGGTAGGATTAAGCTCACTCATGGCGCAATCTGGCCTAAGAATTCCTGCTCAGGATGGGTGTGAGATGCCAGTATTTGAGAACGTATTCGCAGATATTGGAGACGAGCAATCCATTGAACAAAGCTTAAGTACGTTCTCCTCCCACATGACAAACATCGTAGAAATTCTTAAAGGTGTAAATGAGAAATCTCTCGTTCTATTTGATGAATTAGGAGCAGGTACGGACCCTCAAGAAGGCGCAGCGCTTGCAATGTCCATTCTTGATGAAGTAGTAAATCGTGGAGCCCGTGTCATTGCAACGACTCACTACCCTGAACTTAAGGCTTACAGCTACAACCGGGAGCGCGTCATTAATGCCTCTGTCGAATTCGATGTTCAAACACTACGACCAACCTACCGTTTGTTAATTGGAGTTCCTGGTCGCAGTAACGCATTTGAAATCTCAAGAAGACTTGGTCTAAATGAATCGATTATTGAAACGGCCAAAGGGCAAGTCGGTACGGACTCAGCTTCTGTCGAAACAATGATTGCTTCTCTTGAAGAATCAACACGTGGTGCGGAACGTGATTATGAAGAAGCAGAAGACCACCTTCAACAAGCTCAACAACTTCATGAGGAGCTTGAACAAAAGTGGGCGGACTTTGAAGCGAAGCGAGAAGAACTTTACCGAAAAGCAGAAGCGAAAGCACAAGATGCCATTGAGAAAGCAAGACAAGAGGCTGAAGACATTGTCAGTCAAATTCGTCAAATGAAATCTCAAGCAGAACTGAAAGAACACGAATGGATTGAAGCAAGAAAACAGCTTGATGAAGCTAAGCCTTCTCTTGCTCAGAAGCAATCATCGAAACCGAAAGCTAAAGCGAAACAAACACTCAATCTTCAGCCTGGAGACGAAGTGAAAGTGACAACATTGAACCAAAATGGTCATATTGTCGAAAAGGTTAGTGACAAGGAATGGCAAGTTCAACTGGGGATTATGAAAGTGAAAGTGAAAACGAAAGACTTGGAATTTGTTAAACGAGAAGAACCACTCAAAGAGAAACCGATGGCGACTGTGAAAGGGAAAGCTTACCACGTTAAACCAGAGATTGATCTTCGCGGGGAGCGGTTTGAAGAGGCCTTACATCAATTAGAGAAATACATTGATGAAGCCTTACTAGCCGGATACCCACAAGTAACCGTCATTCATGGGAAAGGAACCGGTGCCCTACGTAAAGGCGTTGAAGAACTGGCGAAGCGCCATCGTTCCATCGCATCTGCACGTTCTGGTGGGATGAACGAAGGCGGCGGAGGCGTAACCGTACTGGAACTACGCTAAGCTTATAGGGGGAATTAACTTGAACTTTTGGGAGAATGTTTATGTAGAAACAGCAGCTAGCTATAGTGTAGCTGTCTTATGCGCAATAGTTTTCCTAGCCATCTTTGAGCTCGTCACCTCCTATAACAACTGGGAGCAAATCAGGAAAGGCAACTTTTCTGTTGCGATGGCAACAGGGGGAAAGATTTTCGGGATATCGAACATTTTTCACTACTCTGTTCAACATAATGACTCCTTGCTACAAATGATGGCATGGGGGTCGTTTGGGTTCGTATTGCTCCTAATTGGGTATTTTATGTTTGAATTTTTGACTCCGAGTTTTCGGATTGACAAAGAAATTGAAGAGGACAACCGAGCTGTTGGGTTTATAGCGATGGTTATCTCCGTAGGACTTTCATTTGTCATTGGAGCGAACATACTGTAAAGAGGGCGAGGAGAACGGAGTGGAGACATTAGCTAAAGTGCTCGGAGTTTTATCGGGAGTCTTTATCTTAATAGGAGTTCTTTACTTATTGTTTTGGGTATAGAGAGGAAGGCCTTACATGTAGTGTGTAGGGCCTTTTTCTATATGCAAATATGCAGGTGAGAGAGTCATTTGAATAAATAATAATTCAAAATTTTCTTATAACTATGTATAATAAGAGTAGGTCAAACGAACAGAAGGGGGTAAGGAAATGGAAGAAGTTATAGCAGACCGACCATGGCTCCGTCACTACCCTAGTGAAATTGGGACTGAACTTGACTATAGAAAAGTCCCTCTCCATGCTATCTTGGAAGAAAGTGCATCTCTATACGGTAAAAAGAAAGCGCTTCACTTTATGGGGAAAGAGCTTTCGTATGAAGAAGTGTACCAACAGGCGAAGGAAGTGGCGAGTTATTTGCAATGGCTCGGATTAGAGAAAGGTGACCGGGTATCCATCATGTTGCCGAACTGCCCGCAGGCTGTTATCGGATACTACGCTGTATTAATGGCAGGTGGTGTTGTCGTTCAAACGAACCCACTTTATATGGAACGGGAATTAGAGTACCAAATGAAAGACTCAGGGGCGAAGATGATTATCTGCCTAGATGTACTCTATCCAAAGGTCACAAGCGTCAAAGCTGAAACAGATCTTGAGCATGTCATTGTGACAGGCATTAAGGATTACTTGCCGTTTCCGAAGAACGTCGTCTATCCGTATATCCAGCGAAAGCAATATGGAATTGTCGTAGAGCCAGAGCATGGTGGGGATACACACAGGTGGACTGAGCTAAGGAAAGAGAGTACGGGGTTGATTGAAGAGATTGAGGTTGATCCTGTTAACGATGTCGCGCTGCTTCAATATACGGGTGGTACGACTGGTTTCCCGAAAGGAGTTATGCTGAGTCATTATAATTTAATTGCAAATACGCAAATGTGTCAGGCTTGGCTATACCGTGCGAAGCCAGGCGATGAGACGATTATGGCACTTCTCCCGTTCTTTCATGTGTATGGCATGACAGCAGTGATGAACGTTTCCATCATGTTCGGATTTAAGATGATTCTTGTGCCGAAATTCGAAGCAGGTGATGTGTTAAAGCTCATTGATAAGCAAAAGCCGACGCTGTTCCCTGGTGCTCCAACCATTTATATTGCATTATTAAATCACCCTAAACTAACTAACTATGATGTTTCATCCATTGAAGCGTGTATAAGTGGCTCGGCACCTCTGCCAGTCGAAGTCCAAGAGGAATTCGAGCGGGTAACCGGAGGGAAGCTCGTTGAAGGGTATGGGTTAACAGAATCGTCTCCAGTTACACACTCTAACTTTGTGTGGGAGAATCGCATAAGCGGTAGCATAGGAGTACCATGGCCAGACACCGATTCGCGTATTGTTCAACCAGATAGTATTGAACCGATGCCGATTGGAGAAATAGGTGAAATTGCTGTTCGTGGTCCACAAGTCATGAAGGGGTATTGGAACAAACCAGAGGAAACGGCCGCAGTACTGAAGGATGGCTGGTTGTTGACTGGTGATTTAGGCTATATGAACGAAGAGGGTTACTTCTTCGTCGTTGATCGAAAGAAGGATATGATTATTGCGGGTGGCTATAATATCTATCCTCGTGAAGTAGAAGAAGTCTTATACGAACATGACGGCATCCAAGAGGCTGTTGTGGCAGGCGTTCCAGACCCATATAGAGGAGAAACAGTCAAAGCTTATATTGTGTTGAAAGAAGGATACCAATTAAATGAAGAGACGCTAGATGCGTACTGTAGAGAGAATATGGCAAAGTATAAAGTCCCAAGAATCTATGAATTTAGAGATGAACTACCTAAGACTGCGGTAGGGAAAATTCTTAGAAGATCACTTGTCGAAGAAGAGAGAAAGAAACTGGAATCTACTGAGCGCAATGCCTGAGCCTCGAGCTCTTTTTTCTTTTGATTAAAGGAGGGGGATTTTAGTTGACAGCTTTTTCATGGAACAGTAAAATAAAAGTGAATGATGATTCATTCAGTATTTTTGCTTTAGTTAGGAGATCACCATGAAAAAAAATCGACCAAAATACAAACAAATAATTGATGCAGCTGTCGAAGTCATTGCTGAAAATGGGTACCATGCGTCCCAAGTCTCTAAGATTGCGAAGAAGGCAGGAGTAGCGGACGGGACAATCTATCTTTATTTCAAGAATAAAGAGGATATTCTCGTATCCTTGTTTCAGGAAAAGATGGGACAATTCGTAGAAACGATTGAACAAGAAATCGAGACACACTCGAACGCCAGTGACATGCTCCTGACTTTAATTCAAGTGCACTACCATCAACTCGCAAAGGACCATCAGCTCGCTGTTGTCACTCAACTCGAGTTACGACAGTCTAACAAAGAGCTTCGCTTAAAAATTAACGATGTGTTAAAAGGGTATTTGATGGTGATTGACAAGATTGTTGAGAAGGGCATGAACGATGGTAGCTTTAACGAGCATATGGATCGCCGTCTAGTACGTCAAATGGTCTTCGGAACATTAGACGAAACCGTTACAAACTGGGTCATGAATGATCAGAAATATAGTTTGGAAGAACAGGCTACAGCGGTACATGGGCTTATTACACAAGGGTTAACGAAATAAGAAAGAAGAGTACAAGGAGGCTGATTGAATGAACCTACTATCTGTAGAAATGAAAGATCAACTTGCAGTGATTACCATTCAAAGTCCTCCTGCCAACGCTCTCTCTAGTGCGCTATTGATGGATCTATCACAAGCGTTAGATACCATTGAACAAGAAGCGAACACCAAGGCCATTATCATCAAAGGGGAAGGGAAGTTTTTCTCGGCAGGGGCAGATATTAAGGAATTTACATCCTACCAATCTGGTAGTGAACATAGCAATATGGCACCGAATGGTCAAGCGTTATTTGATCGAATTGAGACGTTCCAAATCCCAATCATTGCGGCCATTCATGGTGCTGCCTTAGGTGGCGGCCTTGAGCTTGCCATGTCGTGCCACATGAGAATTGTGGCAGAAGACGCGCAGCTCGGATTGCCAGAATTAACACTAGGCATTATACCAGGGTTTGGTGGGACGCAGCGACTTCCTCGACATGTAGGCGCTGCCAAGGCGTACGAAATGATTCTGACGGCTGAACCGATTACAGGTGCGGAGGCTGCTTCATTAGGGCTTGCAAACCGAGCGGTCCCTCAGGAGGAGTTAGAAGCATCTGCGTTACAACTAGCTTCTAAGATTACCGCCAAGAGCGCTCCGTCCATACATTCTGTGATGAAGGTCGTTCCATACACCTTCACTTCACAATTTGGGACTGGAATTGAGCAGGAAGCTGTTGAATTTGGCAAAGTATTTGGGACAGAAGATGCCAAAGAAGGCGTTCAAGCTTTTATCGAGAAACGGAAACCAAATTTCAAAGATCGTTAAGGGGGCCTATTCATGAACATTTATGTATTGCTGAAAAGAACGTTCGATACGGAAGAGAAGATTACAATTGGGAATGGTCGAATTGAGGATGATAGTGCAGAATTCATTATTAATCCTTATGACGAGTACGCGGTTGAGGAAGCCATTCAACTTCGCGATGAGCACGGTGGTGAAGTAACGGTTGTGACGATTGGTGAAGAAGATGCGGAGAAACAATTGCGGACAGCATTGGCAATGGGAGCAGATAAAGCGGTTCTAATTAACACAGAGGATGACTTAGAAGAAGGCGACCAATTCTCAACTGTTAAGATATTGGAAGCATTCTTTGAAGATAAGGAAGCAGACATTATCCTTGCAGGGAACGTAGCAATCGATGAAGCAAGCGGCCAAGTGGGACCACGCTTAGCTGAACGATTGAATATTCCTTATGTGACGACCATTACAAGCATTACGGTTGAAAATGAAACCGTTAACATTGAGCGAGACGTGGAAGGAGACGTAGAGAAAGTACAAACGTCACTCCCATTACTTGTTACGTGTCAGCAAGGTCTTAACGAACCTCGTTACCCATCACTTCCTGGAATCATGAAAGCAAAGAAAAAACCGCTTGAAGAACTTGAGTTGGATGATTTAGACCTTGATGAAGACGACGTAGAAGCGAAAACAAAAACGATTGAAATCTTCCTTCCTCCTGAGAAAGAAGCAGGTAAGGTGCTCGAGGGTGATATCGACCAACAAGTGAAAGAACTAGTTTCTTTGTTAAGAACTGAAGCGAAGGTGCTGTAGGAACAAGCGATTTAATAATGGAAAGGGGTATGGACATGGGGAAAAAGGTATTGGTTATTGGGGAACAACGTGAAGGTACACTAAGGAACGTTACATTTGAGGCCATTGCAGCTGCGAAAACAATTAGTGGAGACGGAGAAGTAGTTGGGGTGTTGTGTGGATCTGAAGACTTATCTTCACTCGGGCAAGAAATGGTTGCTTATGGTGCCGATCGGGTTATTACCGTTTCTAACGAAGCGTTAAAGCAATATACGTCTGAAGGATTTGGGCAAGCTATTATGGCTGTCATCCAAGACGAGAACCCTGAAGGTATTCTTATGGGGCATACAGCAATTGGGAAAGATTTAACACCGAAGCTTGCAAGTAAACTTGAAACAGGTCTTATCTCTGATGCTACCGTTGTTGAAGAGACGGGCGGGAACTTTGTATTCACGCGACCTATTTATTCAGGGAAGGCCTTTGAGAAGAAGATTATTACAGACGGAGTCATCTTTGCTACGATTCGTCCTAATAACATTCCAGCGCTCGACAAGGATGAAAGTCGTACTGGAGAAGTAACCGCTAAAGATGTAGATGTGAAAGACATTCGTACAATTATACAAGACGTCATTCGTAAGACGTCAGAAGGGGTTGACCTGTCTGAAGCTAAGATTATTGTGGCAGGCGGCCGTGGGGTGAAGAGCTCAGAAGGATTTGAGCCTTTAGAAGAGCTCGCCAATGTATTAGGCGGTGCTGTTGGTGCATCTCGTGGGGCTTGTGATGCAGGCTACTGCGATTATTCGTTGCAAATCGGTCAAACAGGTAAAGTGGTCACACCAGACCTTTATATCGCAGTCGGAATCTCCGGGGCGATTCAACACTTAGCTGGAATGTCAAACTCCAAAGTCATCGTAGCGATCAATAAAGACCCAGAGGCCAACATTTTCAATGTGGCGGACTACGGTATTGTAGGGGATTTATTTGATGTCGTACCGAAATTAATTGAAGAAATGAAACAAATCGGCGTTAACGCATAGACTAAGAGTAACCACATAACGAAGTGTTGTAACAAACAAAAAATTTGTTGCAGCACTTTCGTTCGTTTATAATCAAAATGTGGCATGACAACGAATGAGATTGGGAATAGTATGGTAAACAAAATATTAGCCCTCACGTCATGTCTAGTGATATACTTGGAAAAGAATTGATTGGATTGTATTTAAGGAGGAATTAACATATGGCAATTACACACGCAACTGACCAAAACTTCGCTACTGAAACAGGCGAAGGTCTAGTACTAGCAGACTTCTGGGCGCCTTGGTGCGGACCTTGTAAAATGATCGCTCCAGTTCTAGAAGAAATGGATTCTGAAATGAGCGACCAAGTGAAAATCGTAAAACTTGACGTTGACGAAAACCAAGAAACAGCTGGTAAATTCGGAGTTATGAGTATCCCAACTCTACTTCTTTTCAAAGACGGTCAAGTGGTTGACCAAGTCATTGGTTTCCAACCTAAAGAAGCACTAGTTGAACTAGTAAACAAACACTCATAAGTTACGAGGAAAACAGCCCATCGAGGCTGTTTTTCTTTAGTTATAGCCGTCATCAGGGAGAGTGATGTGACTGTGCGAGAGAACATTAGAGAGAAATTAGCGGTCTTGCCGAATCAACCCGGTTGTTATCTTCATAAAGATAAGAACGGTACGGTCATATACGTCGGCAAATCGAAAGTACTGAAGAACCGAGTTCGCTCTTATTTCACTGGAGCAAACGATGCCAAGACACAGAGACTCGTTCAGGAGATTGTTGATTTTGAGTATATTGTAACCTCATCAGAGCTTGAGGCCCTTATACTTGAAATGAACTTAATCAAGAAATACGACCCTAAATATAACGTGCTTCTAAAGGATGATAAAACATATCCTTATATTAAGATTACAGCAGAGAAGCATCCACGTCTGATTGTAACGAGGAATATAAAGAAGGATAAAGGAAAGTACTTTGGTCCATACCCAAACGTTATAGCAGCAAGAGAAACGAAACGACTATTAGATCGCCTTTATCCCCTTCGAAAGTGTAATACGATGCCAGACCGTGTCTGCTTGTACTATCACATGCATCAGTGCTTAGGACCTTGTCAGTTTAAAGTCACTCAAGAACAGAATCAGGATATCGTTCAAGACATAACGAAGTTTCTGAGTGGTGGACATCAAGAGATTAAGAAAGACTTGCAACAGAAAATGGAGCGGGCTGCTGAGAGTTTGGAGTTTGAACGTGCGAAAGAATATCGTGACCAAATTCAGCATATTGAATCGGTGATGGAACAGCAAAAAATGCAAATCAATGACGGAGTAGACCGAGACATCTTCGGTTATTCGTACGATAAAGGGTGGATGTGCGTTCAAGTCTTCTTTATCCGCCAAGGTAAATTAATCGAACGTGACGTTTCTATTTTTCCTTTCTTTGATGATGCAGAAGATGCTTTCCTAAGCTTTATCGGTCGTTTCTATCTGCATAAGAACCATCCGAAACCAAAACAAGTCCTTGTACCAGTTGGGGCCAATGTGGATACGTTGAAGCAACTTCTAGAGTTGGACGTTCATATTCCTCTCCGTGGTCGTAAGAAGGATACTGTGGATTTAGCGATGAAGAACGCTGAAATTGCTTTGCAGGAGAAATTCTCTCTCATTGAACAGAATGAGGAGCGAACCATTAAGGCTGTAGAACAATTAGGTCAGAATCTTCATATTGAAACGCCACATCGGATTGAAGCATTTGATAACTCCAACATCCAAGGAGCTGACCCAGTTTCCGCTATGGTCGTATTTACTGACGGTAAGCCAGACAAGAAAGAATATCGAAAGTATAAAATTCGTGATGTCAAAGGCCCCGATGATTATGAAACCATGAGGGAAGTCATACGCCGTCGATACAAGCGAGTCGTAAGAGACCAATTGCCTCTCCCAGATTTAATCATTGTGGATGGTGGGAAAGGACAGATGAGTGCAGCTCAAGATGTATTGGAGAATGAGCTTGGCCTTGATATTCCACTTGGCGGATTGGCGAAAGACGAAAAACACCGCACAAGTGAATTGCTGTATGGAGACCCGCCCGCACCTGTTGAAATGGACAGGCAATCACAAGAGTTTTATTTGGTTCAGCGCATCCAAGATGAGGTGCACCGTTTCGCTATTTCTTTCCATAGACAGCTACGTGGTAAGGGAGCCATACAATCTGAATTAGACAAAATCCCTGGAGTCGGAGAGAAACGACGCCGTTTATTGTTGCGCCATTTTAAATCCGTTACTCAAATTAAAGAAGCAAGCGTAGAAGATATTCAGAAGCTTGGAATCCCGTCACCGGTGGCACAAACGATTTTAAATCACTTGAATGCACCAGCAGAAGAGGAAGCTGAAGAAGTTGAGGAATAAACTGTATGAAACATTCAGTTTATTCCTTTTTTTTATTTGACAATGAGAATCGTTATCGATATACTTGTGAACAGCAAATGAAAGCGATTATCAATTGGGGGGTACATAGAATGAAAACAAAAAAATATGCACTTTATGCAGGACTATCTTTATCTTTACTTCTAACGGCTTGTGCAAGCGGAGAAGAGTCCAATGAAGACTCATCTTCTGAGAACCAAACGGAAGAAACGAAACAAGAAGAAAGTAAAGATGAGAAGCAATCGTTTGATGTAGCTCAATCTACAGTAGGAAAGCAAGTTGCTGCCTACCAAGAATTAATGGATGAATTGGGCAAGATGAAAGAAGATCAGGAAGTAGATTGGGAGCTTGTATCCACTACATATAAAGATGACATGCAATCTTCTGTAACTGAAGTAAATGGTGATTTCGACCAAGCCATTTCTAGTGCCATTACAGCTGCGCAAAATGATGAGCTCGAACAAAATGCTGCTCGTCAAATCATAGATAAAGGTCTTCAATCCTATTTCTACCAGAAGCAAAAAGGGATTCATGGAGACATCGTAACTGCTCTTGAAGATGAAAATACAACAGAAGCAGATGAGCAATTCCAACAACTGAATTATTTGGCTGAAGAAGTCTTCATTCCAACTGCTGAAAAACGCGATAGCTATTATGAACTAAGCGGAGATTCAAGCATTGTTCAGAACATCAATGCAGGTTTATCAGCTCAGGAAGAGGCTCTGAACAATGGAAACGCAGATGACTTTGCTGTATATAAGCAAGTGACAGACAAATCCATCTACCGCAGTTATTACCTAGCTGCTCAGTCCTATGCTGAGAAAATTGAGCAAGCAGCATCTGAAAATGCTGAAGAAGCTGAGTTACAGGCTGAGCAAGCCGAAGCTTGGGGATTCTTACAAGCGATTCAAGGTTCTCTATCTGGCGGAGATGAAGAAGCTGCAACTAAATTAAACACGCTCTTTACTTTAAATGAAACAGATCCAGCAACGATTCAATCAGATGAAGTGAAAGATTTATTTGTACAAGCTTTCGTAGGCAAGATCAAGAGTTACCATGAGAAAGCGCCAAAATCGGTTGAAGAAGGAAATCTTACGGATGCCCGTGGAGCAGCTCTAGAAGCAAACGTATTTATGAAGGCAATCGAAATGGCAATGCAGGAACGTCTAGGTGAAGAAGAGTCATCTAATCTTCTTGATAAAGCAGAAACATGGTACGAAGCTATTGAGAACGAAAACCTTGAAGAAGCGAATGCACTAAGTGAGGAAATTGTTTCTTCTCTAGATCAATTAGTGAAATAAGTGCTAAAGAGCTGCATGTAGTCATGCAGCTCTTTTTTGTACAAATGTAGGCAATGGCATATGTTAAAATGAGTAAATGTGTAGATTGAACAGCTTAGAGGTGAATTTGATGAAGGTAGTAGTTACAGGTGGGGCCGGGTTTATCGGAGGTCACCTTTGTGAATATTTGGCGAAACAAGGACATGAGGTCGTTGTAATCGACAATAGATATCCTTATTACGACAATGGGCGTAAAGAGAGAAGGTTGGATAATCTTTCTCGCTATGCAAATGTTCAACTAAATAAGGTGGATTTGTTAGACCGAGAAGGGATAAAGACAATCTTTCAAGATGGTCCTTACGATGCGCTTGTTCATTTAGCCGCTGTACCCGGAGTTCCCTATTCTTTTGAGCAGCCTGAAGAATATATCAAGAATAATATAACCGGTACTTTACATGTGTTGGAACTTGCTGGTGAAGCGCAAATACCTCACGTAATTTTTGGTTCTTCCTCGTCCGTATATGGAGACCAAGAAGGTCCATTGAAAGAAATAGACGCAGTAGGACAGGTAGTTTCTCCCTATGCTGCTTCGAAAGTAAGTGGAGAGGCATATGCACACATGTACCAACACAGGTATGGTTTCCAATTATCCATATTAAGATTTTTCACAGTGTATGGGCCAGAAGGACGTCCAGATATGGCCATTCAAAAGTTTATAGAGCGCGCTCAAGCAGGATTGCCAATAGATGTTTACGGAAAAGGAACTTCCCGTGATTACACGTATATTGACGATATCATCATGGGAATCTATCAAACCCTCCTCTATGCGAAGGGGAATGAAGTGTATAACTTGGGTTCGAATTCGCCCGTTACGCTTGAGGAACTCATAAACGAACTGAAATTGCATTACCCAGCTATTGAAATCAATGAAAAGCCCTATCGGATGGGCGATGTGAAACACACATGGGCGGATATCGACAAAGCTCGAGAGCAACTTGGCTTTACGCCGGCTTACTCATTCCGTGAAGGCCTAAAGCGTACGATAGATTGGCTGAATAGAACAAGATGAGTGTCGTTAAAAGAGGAGTTGGATTTCTTCTATTCCTTTGTTTTATATGGTTAACGCTTCAATTCGTGGATAAAGCGACATTTGGACAAGTATGGGGAGAAATCATATCTTCTCCCAGCATGCTGGCAATTATAACGGTCACATACACGGGTGCATTTATATCTAGAGGCATTGCTTGGCGCTTTTACTCTGGTGTTGAAGGAAGATGGGCTTCTTACTTAGTGCCGTTATATTACTCCTTGTTCTTCAATCACCTCCTTCCTTTTAAGGCGGGGGATTTAATCCGAATTGGAGTTTATCAACAGTTCACCAAAACGACGTGGAAATCAGCTGCTTCCGATGTGATTGTGATGAGAAGTCTAGACCTATTCTGTCTTGCTGTATTGGCGATTATTGGTACTGGGGTTTACATCTCTCCTTCATATTGGTGGGTGTTAATCGGTATAGCAAGTGGAGGCTTACTCTTTGTAATCCTTTTGAGATGGAAGGGAGTGCCTAGTTGGTTGAACACTCCAATCCGGCTTATTGCGACAAGAAAGGGAGTTCTCATAGTAGGTCTTGTTGCAATAAGTTGGATTCTAGAAGGTTATGTTTTGTATGGCTTTCTTTCCATGCTTGATTGGAAGGGAACGGTATTTGAGAGCTTGTGGGCAACTTCTGTAGCCGTGGCAAGTGGAGTATTTCAAATTACACCGGGGAATTTAGCAGCTTATGAAAGTGTCATGACCGGTGCCCTAGTAGCAGTGGGACTCCCCGTTACGTCCGCCTACTTGATTGCGTTAACCACACACATTTACAAATTCATCTATTCCTTCGCTTTTGGGATACTCGTTATCATCCTATTTCCTATTTCCTTTAGTGGAGTTAAAGAATGGTTAAAAGAAAGAGTGAATTAATTTGAGAGAAGCATCAGCATTTGAAAAAGTAGCAGCAAGGTGTTGGAACCTTCTTAATGAAGGAAAGCCGTTTACCCCCATATTTGTAATGGGGACAATGGTGCTATTCCAACTTTTCTTTGGGGTCTCCTCATGGCAGGCACTTTCCATTGGAGTAGTATACGTACTGCCTCTAATCCTTCTATTTATTAAATATGATTTCCCTTTACTATTAAGGAACTATCTGTGGATTCCATTGGTAGCCTTTTTAATGATTTGGCAAGTAAATTATTTGTCGTTATGGTTGTTCGCACTCGGGTTGTATTTCTTCTTTACGGTGTTTTTCTGGGGGACGATATACTACCACTTACGAATTGGAACAACGCTTTGGAATTTCACCCGATTCTGGAAGCTTGTACTTAAGAACAGTGATTCTACAAGCGGGAATGCTCAAGAGCAAATTCCTAAGTTTCTCCTAATCCTAGGGGTATGGCAGTTGGCAGTGGACTCAATCGAACTAAACGGTTGGCTTATCCCTTCTTTAGAAGAGTTAGGTTGGTTCTACTTAGGGATTATTCTATTTACTTGGATTCTTCATCATGCTCTATTTGATTGGAAGCCAAAGCCATATGATACGTATACGAAAGACCATTATCCACAACCGTTAGATTCCGTCAGTGATCGAGTTATTGTCATTGTAATAGATGGAATGCGTAAAGATCGTTATGAAGCTGCCCACACACCGTTTCTCGATTCGTTAAAGAAGAATGGGACAGAGTACACGCTCATGGAAACGGTCTATCCAGCACGTACGGTCGTCTGTTTCACATCTATGTTTACTGGAACGTATCCGATGGAGCATGGAATTAAGTCTAATATGGTATGGAATTCTGGTTCACAATCAGAGAGTATATTCGATTCACTACGTAAAGTGAACAAACATGGACGATTACTTGGAATTGCTCACCTTGTCGATACATTAGGAGACGATGTAGATACGGTGACTGCTGTTATGAATAACGATGTAGCAGACCGTCACATTGTGGAGAAAGGTAAACGTCTAATGAAGGAAGAGAACCCTGACCTCTTTGTTATGCAATTAATTAGTACGGACCAAACGGGACATAGTCGCGGGGTACTTTATGATGACTACATCGAGAAGATAGAAGAAACAGATGCGCTTGTTAAGGAGTATGTGGATTGGCTTCAGCAGGAGGGATACATGGACAATACCACAGTAATGGTCTGTGCCGATCACGGGCAAGCAGATGGAATTGGTGGTCATGGTCATTTGGACGAAGGAGAGCGTTTTGTGCCTTTCTTTATGTACGGACCCTCTATAAACCAAGGGAAGCGTGTGGAGGAGAAACATAGCCTAGTATCTATGGCCCCGACTATCGCTCACTTATTGGGAACACCATTTCCGGAACAGTCAAGAGGACGTATCTTAACTGAAGCGATTCGGAGTTCAAAGGAGTCTAATTCATGAAACATGTCGTTGTATTCGTACCAGCCTATAACGAAGAAGAAAATATTGTAGAAATGATGCAATCTATCCCAAAGCAAATCCCTGGAGTGCGAGTGACGGTAATTGTCATTGATGATGGTTCATCTGACCGAACGGTTGAGTTAGCCCGCGAAGCAGGAGCAGACCATACGTATTCACTGGGGGAGAATAGAGGATTAGGGGCTGCCGTAAGAGAAGGGTTACGCCGTTCTTGTGAACTTTCTTGCGATGTGTCCGTCATGATTGACGCAGACTTAGAGTATCCTGCTCGTCAAATACCAGAGCTGATTGAACCCATCTTAAACGATGAAGTGGATTATGTAATGGGATCAAGGTTCTTAGGGACAATTACAGGCATGAAACTTCACAGACGGCTTGGAAACTATTTGTTCACATTCATTCAATCTTTGCTACTGAAACGATGGATCTATGATGGGCAATCAGGAATGAGGGCTTTCTCAAGAGAGGCCGCTGAAAAAGCGACAATCATTCATGACTATAATTATGCGCAAGTCCTTACCTTAAATCTAATCCGAAAGAACTTTCGCATGAAAGAGATTCCAATACAATATAAAGTGCGAGAGAAAGGACAATCGTTCATTAAATTTAAAGCCTACCTATCGTCTGTCATCCCTGCGATAGTTAGGGAAATGAGATCAAATCCTTCCCCTAAAAGAGGGGAAGCGGTTGAGTCTAGAAGAACGTCCTAAAAAATTGAAAACGTTCTCTATCTTGTCTTGACTCTAACATTGATAATGATTATCATTAGGTTAGGAGGTCTCAAATGAAAAACATTATCATTCCTGTCATAATAGCAACTTTTATACTTACATTAAGTTTACCTAGTAAAGGATCAGCATACTCTTACGGGGACCCCGGGGAAGAAAAGATTGCTGAAGCTTATAAGGAACTTGAACAATATGTTAAGAACGATGAATGGTCTAAAGCCGAACAATTGATGGAAAGCAATCGGGAAGATTTTGAGCTTTACTTTACGCAAACCCTTCCTCTAGTAGATGAAGGGCTGGAAGAACGAGACGAAGAGAAATTGTTAGGAGCTTATCGAACGGCTCTTCGATTGAATATTGACCGCCGACTTCACTTTGCTAAAGATAATTTCGACGATTATTCCCAAGCGAAATTATTACTCGCTAAAGCAAGAGGAACTTTCAATGTGTTAGAGCCTTATGTCCTTGAACAGTCCGATCAACAGACGGTTGACCAAGTGTACACGGACTTTGATGAAGCGTTAGCTTCGCTTGGGAACCCTGGTTTGTTTGGAGTTGGGAACGAAGAAAGCGACCAAGATACGTTTAATGAGAAAGTTACATCAATCAACGATACATTAAGTAACTATTTCACGTTGCCAGAAGGTTCATCGAATGATGGTGAACTAACAGAAGAAAACTTAAACCTTGAAGAAGCAAATGAAGGTAACAGTGCAATCTGGAAGTGGATAGCCATTGGATTAGGAGTCATCATGGCTGTTTTAATTGCTTTCAATCAAGTTCGGAAACGGAAGAAAGACTGATGTAAAGGGGGAGTATCCATGGATTTTCAAGCCTTTCTAATCACACTTCGGGAAGCGTTAGAAGCCATCTTAATTGTTGGGTTGATTCTAAGCTATCTAACCCGCTTAAATGCTAAGAAATATCATCCGTGGGTTTTTGCTGGGGTTGGATTAGCTTTAGTAAGCAGTTATGTTGTAGCTTTACTGTTCCAAGTTGTATTTACTGGCTTTGCAAGCTTTGGCTCAGAGACATACTTGAAAATAGGGATTATGTTTGCTTCGGTGTTCCTACTGTCACATATGGTGATGTGGATGACCAAAGAATCTAAAAATGTGAATGGGGACATGCAGAAGAAAATTAATGCGGCTGTAACGGCAGGGAGTGTCACAGCGCTTGTTGTACATACGTATTTGATTGTTCTTCGTGAAGGTGTTGAAACTGTCTTTTTCTTCGCTGCGATTAGCGGTGGAGATATCGAGTCCGTGTTTACAAGTTACGGAGCGCTCAGTGGTCTCATGCTTGCATTAATCCTTGGATATTTGTTCTTTACCGGTACAATGAAATTCTCTTTAAAGACATTCTTTAGAGTGACAGGAATTATGATTATGTTTATTGCTGCAGGGTTGCTCGTACAAGGAGTTGGGATGCTTCAAGACCTTGGTAAGCTTGGGTCAGTGTACGAGACTGTGCAGGGAGAGCCTAAGTCGGTTTATAATATTGTTGGATTTATGCCTGAACACTATCAAGACGAGGTGCACTATGTCCGCGATACTGGAGAAGATGTTGTAATTAGTGGTCAAATCGGACTTTTCTTGGCAGCCATGTTTGGTTACAGTCACAATCCGACAGTTGAACAAATTGCTGCTTATTGGCTATATTTTGCTTTCATTATTGTCGCAAATCTTGTGGCAAGCAAAGGGTGGCTTCAGAGAAAGAAGAAAGAAACCGAACCAGAAGTTCAAGCACAACAGGCAATGCCGCGTGAACATGTGAATTAAGATTTAATGAACCCGTCTTGGTTAAGGCGGGTTTTTTATGGAGATATAGGAGCAGTTTAAAATGGGGGATAGATTTGTCTGGTAGTAAAAAAGTATTGATTGTTGGATTTTGTTTATATGTAATTATTGGCATCATCAGATTCTTAAACGTGAGTGCCTTTGCAAGTAGCTGGGATATTGTAGATTTCGCTCTTGGGATTGAACGCTTTGATATGTTGGATATGCAACCTCATTTCCCGGGCTATCCTTTCTTTATTTTAGGTGGCATGCTCGTTCATTTATTTATTAAGGATTTAACACTTTCCTTATCCGTTTGGAATACAATTGTCTCCTTGAGTACGATCTTTCCGTTATGGTGGATGGTAAGAAAGAGAGCCTCTGTCCTCTATAGTACGCTCGCCGTACTTGTTGTACATACAATTCCATTTGTCCAACTAGCCTTTGTCGCCCCCATGTCAGAGGGGATGGCACTTTCAGTCGTGATCTGGTTAATTTGGTCAATTGACCGTCTACAGGCAGGAAAACATGTGGCACATGCATTTCTCCCAGCGATTTTCTTTGCCTTATTAATGGGTGTAAGGGTCTCATATCTCCCTTTAGGGATTGGCTTGTTGTGGGTATGGAAGTGGGTATATAAGAATGTCGGAGCTACGATGCTGTTCATACATATTGGGGTTTCTGTAAGTCTGCAGTTCATATGGGTGGGAGGATTAATTCAATCTCTCGGTGGTTTGAGTAGCTTTTGGTTTGTGGCTTCTCAATTTGTTGAAGGGCACTTTACAGAATGGGGCGGTTCCGTCGTAACTCACAGTCTTACCTGGTGGGAAAGAGGATACACGTTTTTGTGGAATAATGTAGCGTGGATAGGCTTTGGTGTTACGAACTCACTTTTACTTGTTCTTTGGGTATTCGTCATTGTAGTTGCTCTTACGAAGGCCATTCAACTAAGAACAATGAATTGGATGCTAGTCTTTATGGGGGGAGGTTATCTACTATGGGCATTCTTCGCTCAGAATATTGATAAAGCTAGACACATACTTCCTCTTGTCTTGATTTTAGCGTTAGGGGCCCTATTGGTCTTAGCTACTCAGCCAAGACGCATGACGGCCTTCTTGCTTACCGCTGTACTATTCATTCAGCTTCCTCTGTCGACCATACACATGTACAATCAATCTCATCAGATCCCTGCAACCTATCAACTTGCCTCTTATGTTGAACAATTACCTAATGCGAGTATGGTATATACGTGGGAAGAAGAACGAACGTTTGATTACTTGGAGATTAAGACACCTTACAAAAAGATTAAGACATACCCTCTCTTCTTAGAGGATATGTCAATAGAATCTCATCAACATGTGTATGTAACAGATGCGGTCTTAAACGGTTTTAGACAACAGGGGTATGACGTAGAAGAGCATGTTCGCTACGTTGAAACGTTTACTTCCAAAGCCCTTTATCATCCTGTTTATCACGAAATCACCTTGTATAAGTGGATTACAAGACCACATGCAGAATAACTTTTGATTTTTTCTTTTCCGTTTCAAAGATACATTCCGCTTCTTGCCCCATGATCAATTCAATCTGCTGAGCAAGAAATCCTGCTTCCATCCGGAACGAGTATGGACTTTTGTAGGACAGGCGCTTTTCGATGAATTCGCCAGTTAACTCAAAGTAATACTCGTTCTTCTTTTCTTTCAACAACTGCAAGTTTCCCCAAGCCATTGCCGCAAAGAAAGTTCCAATTTCATCTATGGATTCACACGGGTACATCCGTGATAAATTTCTCCCTATGTAGTATAAGACGGTGTCGCTCTCTTTCCCGAGTAAATCGGGAAGAACTTTTGTCCGAAGCACTTCATGTCCCATTTGAGTGGAAGGGATATCTTTAAATTCATCAAAAAGGTTAGCAATCTGTTCATTCATCGTTTGTCTCATCCTCTCTCCCTCTATTATTACAGTGAAGTGATTTAAACTTCAATAATGAAAAAATCACTTTTTTCAATGATTTGTAGTTTCTTCTTTCAATTCTTTATGGTGATTCCAAATGTTGTGCAAGATTACATGCTGTTCTTGTTAAACTTTATAGATTGTTACGTGAAAGGAATAGGGCAACGATTCCTGCTGTATAAGGGGGTTTCTCCTTGTTTCTTACAAGCATGTTCGTTATAGAAATACGAACAGCATTTCTTGACGCTATCTACTGATAGAAGTACAATAAACATGATATAAATTTGTACAATTTTACAGGCAAGCGCATGGGTAAAAAATTTTACCCATTTATTAAAGCGCTTTAATGTCTGAAAAGTGCACAAAGTGAGACTTTTATTTACATTCTGAGGGGGGTAAGCAAGACACATGGCAACCAATCGTGAGTTTATGTTACGAAGACTACATTCTTTACTAGGAGTTATTCCGGTTGGAATTTTCTTGATCCAACACTTAGTTGTCAACCATTTTGCTACAGGTGGGAGAGAGGCATTTAACAATGCTGCACACTTTATGGAAAGTTTGCCGTTTCGTTACGTGTTAGAAATCGTTATTATTTTCCTTCCCCTGTTGTTTCACTCCATATATGGCGTGTACATTGCGTTTACAGCTTCAGGTAGCAATGCAGTCAGATACGGGTATTTTCGTAATGTAATGTTCTATTTGCAACGAATCTCCGGAATCATCACACTGATTTTCGTATCTTGGCACGTTTGGGAGACGAGATTAGCAGCGGCATTTAGAGATGTGGAAATTAATTTTGATTTAATGGCAGACATTTTGTCATCTAACTTTATGCTAGGATTCTACATTGTTGGTGTGATTTCAACAACATTCCACTTTGCTAATGGCTTGTGGTCATTCTGTGTGACATGGGGGATTACTCAGTCTCCACGTTCGCAGCGTATCTTTACATACGTATCTCTTGCGGTATTCTTGGCGCTATCTGTAGTAGGGGTGCGTGCAATTCTAGCGTTTGTATAAAGAGCATTCATAGTTTCATGGATTTGTAGACATAAAGGGAGTGAGTTTCACATGAGTAATGAAAATATAGTCGTTGTCGGTGGTGGCCTTGCTGGGTTGATGGCAACCATTAAAGCAGCAGAAGCAGGCGTACACGTCGATTTACTATCGCTAGTACCCGTTAAGCGTTCTCACTCTGTATGTGCGCAAGGTGGGATTAACGGCGCAGTAAATACAAAAGGGGAAGGTGACTCTCCTTGGGAGCACTTTGACGACACGGTATATGGTGGGGACTTCCTAGCCAATCAGCCTCCTGTTAAGGCAATGGCAGATGCCGCACCAAGTATCATTCATATGTTGGACCGAATGGGCGTTATGTTCAATCGTACACCAGAAGGGTTGCTTGACTTTAGACGTTTCGGAGGTACACAACACCACCGAACCGCTTATGCAGGTGCTACAACTGGCCAGCAATTATTATATGCATTAGATGAGCAAGTTCGTCGTTATGAAGTAGCGGGACTTGTGACGAAATATGAAGGTTGGGAATTTCTGTCCCCAATTATTGATGACAAAGGGATTGGCAGAGGGTGTGTAGCACAGAACCTGAACAGTCATGAAATTAAAGTATTCCGAGCTGACGCAACTATTCTAGCAACAGGTGGCCCGGGTATTGTGTTCGGTAAATCTACAAACTCTGTAATCAATACGGGGTCAGCTGCCGCTTCTCTATACTTGAACGGTGCCTACTATGCGAATGGTGAATTTATTCAAATTCATCCAACCGCGATTCCAGGGGATGACAAACTTCGACTTATGAGTGAATCTGCTCGAGGAGAAGGCGGAAGAGTATGGACGTATAAAGACGGGGAGCCATGGTACTTCCTCGAAGAGAAGTATCCGGCATATGGGAACCTTGTACCTCGTGATATTGCTACACGAGAAATTTTCGATGTGTGTGTCAATCAGAAGCTTGGAATCAACGGAGAGAATATGGTGTACTTAGACCTCTCTCATAAGGACTCAAAAGAGTTAGATGTGAAGCTTGGTGGAATTATTGAAATTTATGAGAAATTCGTAGGGGAAGACCCGCGAAAGGTTCCAATGAAGATTTTCCCTGCGGTTCACTATTCTATGGGTGGCCTGTGGGTCGATTACGAACAAATGACGAATATCCCGGGTATTTTCGCTGCGGGTGAATGTGACTATTCTCAGCATGGAGGAAATCGCCTCGGAGCCAACTCCTTGCTATCATCTATTTTCGGTGGAATGGTAGCTGGTCCGAATGCTGTGAAGTATATGGCTGATTTGGATGAGAATGCGAAGGATATGGATTCTGATCTGTTCGATCGTGCGATTAAAGCTGAACAAGAGAAATTCGACACTATCATGAACATGGACGGAGACGAAAACGCTTATCAAATCCATAAAGAGTTGGGCGAGTGGATGACTGATAACGTAACTGTTGTACGAGATAATGAGAAACTGAAGAAGACAGATGAGAAAATTGTAGAGTTAATGGAACGTTATGAACGTATCAACATTAACGATACAACGAGATGGAGTAACCAAGGGGCTATGTTTACTCGTCAGCTTTGGAACATGCTTCAGCTTGCGCGTGTGATTACGATTGGTGCCCTCAATCGAAATGAGAGTCGAGGCGCACACTATAAACCGGCGTATCCGGATCGTAACGATGAGGAATGGTTAAAGACAACAATGGCTAAATATGACGCAGAAACCAATTCCCCAACTTTCTTCTATGAGGATGTGGATACTTCTCTAATTGAACCGCGTAAGAGGGACTACACGCAAAACAAAGGGGGCAAATCCTAATGAGTGAAGACAACAAAACAATTACGCTAATTGTAACTCGTCAGGACAAACCAGACTCTGATTCCTATGAAGAGTCGTTTAAAGTACCGTATCGTAAGAACATGAATGTCATTTCGGCGTTAATGGAGATTCGACGTAATCCAATTAACGCAGATGGGAAAGAAACAACGCCAATTTATTGGGATATGGGATGTCTTGAGGAAGTGTGCGGAGCATGTTCCATGGTCATTAATGGAAAGCCGCGCCAGTCTTGTACAGCGCTTATTGACCAACTCGAACAGCCTGTACGTTTACAGCCGATGTCTACATTCCCGGTATTAAGAGACTTAGCAGTAGACCGTAGTCGTATGTTTGATTCACTGAAAAAGGTAAAAGCATGGATTCCAATCGATGGAACCTATGATTTAGGGCCTGGTCCTAGAATGGCAGAGAACAAGCGCCAATGGTCATATGAACTATCTAAATGTATGACATGTGGTGTTTGTCTCGAAGCTTGCCCGAATGTGAATAGCAAATCCGATTTCATCGGTCCTGCTGCAATCTCTCAAGTTCGTTTGTTCAACTCTCATCCAACTGGAGAGATGAATAAAGATGAACGATTGGAAGCTTTAATGGGTGAAGGTGGACTAGCAGAGTGCGGGAACTCCCAAAACTGTGTTCAATCATGTCCGAAAGGAATTCCATTGACGACGTCGATTGCTGCAATGAACAGAGAAACAGTCATTCACTCATTTAAGAATTTCTTTGGTAGTGACCATAAAGTTTAATAGAATGGTAGGGGCTGCTTCTTATAAGAAGCAGCCCCTTTTAAAGGAGGAATACAGTTGAAGCGAGTAGCTTATATTGAACAACCAGAAAGATGGCGTGAAGAATTTGATTTCTATATCAATATCCACGTTCGTTTTTCAGAAACAGACTTATTTGGACATATGAACAATACGTCTCCATTTATTTATTTCGAAGAGGCTCGAATTGCATTTATGAAGTCGGTGGGGTTAATTGGAGAACGGTTTGAGCTTGGAGAGCAAATCCCAGTTGTAGCGGACTTGCAATGTGATTATCATCAACAAGTTTTCTTTGATGAAAAGCTGCGTGTATTTGTGAAGTTGGCACACACAGGCCGTACATCGTACGACCTTCACTACATGGTGCTCAATGAACGAAATGAAGTCTGTCTGACTGCTAGGGGACGAGTTGTACATATTGATTACGAAACAGGTGAAAAAGTAAGTATTCCAGAGCCCTTCCGTAGAACTCACGCAGTACATTAATTTGGGATAGGATTCGCACCGTCCTGTAAGATATGATAAAGTCAAGCATAGCTTGGCTTTTTTGTATTTTATTGGTGAATGGAGAGTTAAGATGGGTACAACAAACAGTTCACGTATTAAATATTTCTTTATCCCATTAGTATTCCTTGTTTTTACGGTTTATTTAATTTCCACTGTGCTGTGGACACCGTTTGTTGGAATAGAAGTGACGGAAGAAGATGGTGAATACCAAGTATCCGACGTCGCTAATTATAGTTGGGCTCAATATGAAGGAATCCCCATTGGATCGACGGTCGTGTCTATAGAGGGGCAGTCCCCTTCGTCATACAGTACCGTAGAATGGTATTCGACAGTTGAGAAGGCAGATGAATTAGTGATAAAGATAAACGGCGAAGAACAACAATACAGCAATATCGAAGAAGAGGTAAGTCTAGAGCAGTGGCTCTTTTACATTATCTTTCCTTCTTTATTTATCCTTGTTGCCGTGACCTTGTCGATCTTTATCCTTATTCATAAACGGGAAGACAAAGCCGGGTTTTATTTAATTGTCTTCTTCTTAACCGTTAGTGTCTGCTACCTAGCAGGAAGCGGCGCTACAAGGTATGTTCCATTAGCTATGCTCATTAATACGTACACCTTTCTCATGGTTCCGGCATTGTTGCTGCAATTTATTTATACGTACTTTAAAGAGATCGGGTTAACGTGGTTTTCTCGAAAGTTTGTAAGCTGGAACTATCGTACAGCGGAGTTATTGACTTTGATTGAGTTCGTCTTAATCGTAACAAAGTCGTATGCCACTTGGTACTTGATGCTTACAGAGTTTGTTTTTTCGTTCTTTATGTGTCTTACAGCGTTGTTGATTATCATTGGATATGTACGCTACCGAAAGACAACGCATGCACCAATCTTAAAGTACTTAGTCGCAGGTGTGTTTATCGCGTTTCTACCGTATACATTCCTGAATTTACTGCCAACTCTATTATGGCAAGACGAGCTGCTCCCAGCTGAATTTACTTTGTTGACGTTAATTATATTGCCGCTAACATTTATTTACTTAATTACGGCAGAACGGCTATTCGATATTGATTTCATCGTCGGACGTTTGCGGTATTATGCTTATGTTTCCATAATTCCAACTATCATCATGGTGGTCTTTACTGCGTTCTTTATGAACCATGATTGGAAGCTGCTAGAGCTTCTTATACTCTTTCTAGGTGCTTGGGCCATTATTATTCTATTCTTATATGTAAAAGAGGTCTTTGATTTCAGGATACGCAGGAATCTATTCACGGAAAAATACAATTTCCAACAAAGTATACAGCGTCTTATTCATGAGATGAAGAAAGAGAAACATCCAATTGGTTTGTTAGCGAGGGTCCGTAAAGAGCTTGTTCAAGTTCTAGGAGTGAAAACGGTACACATCTTCTCGCAATGCAACAACAGTAAGACCTTTTGTACCTACTTCGACATCCCGCTACGTCTGATGGAGGAAGCTCAGGAAGTGATTAAGAAGAACAATGGAGATGTAGGGGAAGTCATGAAGATGGACAAGCATGGAGGGTATGTGGTGGTTGTAGGTTATACGATGAGCAAGACAACTTACCTTTATTGTTCGGAGAAACCAAACCGGATTGCTTTCAATCTCGATGAGAAAGCATACCTACAAAATGTAACGTACAATACCAATATCGCTCTTGAAAATTTATTACTTATTGAAGACTTATTCCAAGAATTAAAGCATGTTAAGAATGATAGCAGTCAGCGTTATCCTGCTTGGTTATCAAGGCTTCTCTTCTCGCTGTCGGAACACCAGCGCCAGCAAATTGCCATTGATTTACACGATTCTGTTCTACAGGAGCAATTGTATTTGTTCAGGCAAATGGATGACTTCATTAATCAAAAATCGGACATGGAAGAGGACACGAAAGATAAGCTGATTCACTTTAGAGAGCAAATGCTTGATAACATTCATTTAATTCGTGAGACGTGTAATGAATTGCGTCCGCCTTTCTTGGAAGAAATGGGGCTCGTTGCATCACTTGAGAACCTCATTCAGCAATATCAATTGCGTTCGAATTTCACAGTCGAATTTAATGCGGACACGTTTTACTCTGACGTGAGTAGTGAGCATTTACTTGGAATCTATCGGATTGTTCAAGAACTCCTAACGAATGCAATGAAACACTCAGAGGCTGATGTGGTAGAGCTATTACTTACGAACACCCATGGCCATATTGTATTAAGCTACAAAGACAATGGTATTGGAATGGATATAAAGAAAGAAATGGATATTTATAATCATATGGGTCTGTCAGGAATTGAACAGCGTGTAAATGGATTGAATGGTTCCATGACGATTACGACAGAACCGAATGAGGGATTTCTCATGGAGGTTATATTCTATCCTGAGGGAGAATAGAGGGGGACGTAGAGTTGATTCGTATATTAATTGTTGATGATCATCCAGCGGTTGGAACAGGAACGAAAATGATGCTTGAACAAGAGGATGACATACAAGTAGATGTCATTTCTGAAAGCATACATGCGCTTGAGATGCTTCAGGAGAACGGATATGACGTTCTTTTACTTGACTTATACATGCCTGGTCAGAATGGAATTGAGCTCAGCAAGCACATTAAATCTCACGACCCTGACGTGAGAGTACTAATCTACACGGGTTTTGATTTGAGTACTCATTTCAATCTGCTTGTGGAGTCGGACATTTCAGGCTTTGTGAGTAAGACCGCAACGAAAGATCAGCTTGTAACGGCTATTCGTTGCGCTCTTCGAGAGGAAGTGGTGTTGCCGCTTCACCTGTTCAAGCAACTACGTCGCGCCGAAGCGAGGGTGAATCAAGATGCTGTTGAACATACAGAAGATGCCTTGACCATTGCTCTAAATGAAAAGGAGCAACAGATACTAAATGAAGTGTCTAAAGGGTATACAAATAAATTAATTGCCCAGAACTTACACATGTCTCAACGAAGTGTTGAATATACATTGACAGGGATCTTTAATAAATTGGGCGTACGCTCAAGAACAGAAGCCCTGATTAAGGCGAAGGAACTTGGTTTAATCTCAGCTGTTTAGTCAAAAAGTGTGTATTTCTTATGGAACAGCTTCCGTTCTCCGTTCATAAGATGTAAAGACTAAATAACTACCCTTCACTGTTAGCTCTAAGTCAGCAAGGAGGGGTTACCACTTGAAAGACAAAGACTACAAACCGAAGCAATTACTCACAAAACGCGAGAAAGAAGTCTTTGAACTACTTGTGCAAGATAAAACCACAAAGGAAATCGCGAATGAACTTTTCATCTCAGAGAAAACCGTTCGCAATCATATTTCCAATGCCATGCAAAAGCTAGGGGTTAAGGGGCGCTCTCAAGCTGTTGTTGAGCTCCTACGTATGGGCGAGCTCAAGCTATAATAGAGGCCGACTTTCTTTGGAAAGTCGGTTTTTATTTTTATTAGGCTGATTTTCTTGAATTTTACGGTCAAGTCCGTAACAATGAATCTATTAGAACTTTTAGGAGGTTTCGCTCATTGGAGAAAGCGCCTGCCCACATTGCGTCTTTGGAAAAAGACTTGCGGCATATCTCAGGGTTAATTAAACAAAAGGGCCGTGAGATGTTGGACCAATATCCAATCACCCCGCCCCAGTTCATTGCACTACAATGGTTGCTTGAACAAGGAGATATGACAATCGGGGAATTATCAAATAAAATGTATTTGGCCTGTAGTACAACGACGGATTTGGTAGACCGGATGGAGAAGAATGAGTTAGTAGAACGTGTAAGGGACGATAAAGATCGACGCGTCGTTCGTATTCACCTTCTTCAAAAGGGAGAAGAAATTATCCATGAAGTTATTGGAAAGCGCCAAGCCTATTTGCAGCATGTCTTGCATCATTTCTCATTCGAACAAGTAGAGAAATTAAATGAACTACTAAGCTTGTTGCACGGGGAAATGCTTAGTTTTGATACAGAGGAACGTAAAGAACAACAGAAGAAGTAGAGGCGATAGAAGTGAACCGACCGATTGGTGTTATTGATTCCGGTGTTGGGGGATTGACGGTAGCACGCGAACTAATGCGTCAGTTACCCAAGGAGAAGTTGATTTATGTAGGGGACACATTACGTTGTCCATACGGTCCGCGACCGAAAGAAGAAGTCATCCAATTCACAAGAGAAATGGTAGACTTTCTACTCGAGAAGAACATTAAAATGCTTGTCATTGCATGTAATACAGCGACGGCATTTACGTTAGAGATGTTGCGGAATGAATTGGATATTCCTGTAGTTGGTGTCATCCAGCCGGGCGCAAGAGCAGCGATTAAGACATCTCAGAATCAGCATATTGGAGTTATTGGTACAGAGGGAACCATTTCAAGCCAAGCGTATCCACAAGCGCTTAAACACATTAATCCTTCTATTCATGTGAATGACCTGGCATGTCCGAGGTTCGTTCCATTGGTGGAGATGGGGGTGCTTGAAGGGGAAGACGCTTACCAAGTTGTGGCTGAGAGTCTGGTACCTATGAAAGAACAAAATCATATTGATACCCTGATATTAGGATGTACTCATTACCCACTCTTAAGCTCTACCATTCAAGAAGTTATGGGGAATGACATTAAGATTATTAGTTCTGGGGATGAGACAGCCCGTGAAGTGAGTGTGCTGCTTGAATACTATGATACATTTTCAAACGGATACCATCCACCACAGCACGAATTCTATGCAACGGGTGACCGGGCATTATTTGAGAACATCGCAAACGCTTGGTTCGACTCACCTGTTGAACATATTGAGATTATTACATTAGGAACATAAAGAAAAGGCACCGATTTCGGTGCCTTTTCTTTATTGTATAAATACGGTTGTTCGCATTTCTTTCTATAAATGGAAGTGCTTATTCTTATAGCTTGAACTGATTTAATTCTTGTTGCAGTGATTGAGTAGCATCGCTTAATTCATTAGCGGAAGATGCAACCACTTCAACAGCGTTTTGTTGTTCAGCTACAGATGAGCTTACTTGTTGAGTGGAGGCCGCAGTCTCCTCTGTTACAGCAGTAACACTTTCCATAGATTGATATAAGGTGTCTTTAGACTGGATGAGCTGTTTCATATCTTTAGAAATAGCTTCTATGGAGTTTGTGATCTCCGCAACGGATTCATTAATATGCGTAAATGATTCTTTTGTGAGTCCAACCACATTGTTTTGTTCGCCAACAACGCGGTAGGTCCTCTCCATTGCGTTGTTGGCATGGTTCGTTTGTTCCACGATTGTTGAGATTGTCTGGTTTACTTCGTTAGTTGAACGAGATGTTTGTTCTGCCAGCTTCCTTACTTCTTCAGCAACGACTGCAAAGCCTTTCCCGTGTTCGCCAGCGCGAGCTGCTTCGATGGATGCGTTTAAAGCCAATAAGTTTGTTTGAGCTGAAATCTCATCAATTGTACCAACTACTGTTTCGATTTCTTTCACATGATGAGATAGGTTGCTAACCATCTCTTGGACATCAGAAATCAGTGTGCTTGTCTCCTCAGATTTCTCACTTAGGGAAACAACGCTTGTCATTCCTTGTTCGTTCGCTTCTTCAACGACCTTAGAAATTTCTAGCATACGATGATTCTGATCTGAGACTTCTTGTATTTGTTGAATAAGGTTACTTGTGATTTCAAATGTATCTTCAAAGTCCGCAGCTTGTTGCGTCGCTCCTTGAGAGATTTCTCCAATCGCTTTAGAGATTTCTTCTCCAGATGCGTTTGTCTCTTCCGCTACAGCACTTAAATTTTGGGAAGTGGCGTTAATGGACGAGGCTGATTCATTCACAGCACCAATTAACGATTTCAAATTGGTTACCATCAATTGTATGCCTTCATCAAGTTGACCAATTTCATCTTGCCTCGTAACTTCTTTCGCATCAATAGATAAGTTTCCAGCTGCAATTTCATCCACTTGTGTGGTTAGGTCGCGTAATGGGTTTGCCAGATGCTTTGAGAAGAGATAAATGATAGCTGAGCCTATTAGTAATGCAGCTCCAAGCGTAATAAGTAAGACATAGAGCAATTGTTGGGCGGGTGCGTTAAAGTCTTTCTCATAAGTAGAGGCTGCCACTACCCATCCCCATTCTTTGTCGTACTGATTGTATGTAATCTTCTCTCCTACGTTCTCGCTATTTGGAAACGTCCAAGAATAGGTGGTGAATCCTCCGCCATCTTGCGCTGTTTTAATTTGATTCTGAACAAATAGCTGGCCATCTTTGTCTGTAACATCCCACACATTCTCATTCTCAAGAGAGGGGTGTGCAATCTCTTGACCTTCTGTGTTGTAGACCATGAAGTAACCATTCTCTCCAAGGTCAACTGGACTTTCAATGTCACGAGTGCCATCCGCCTTTAAGGGGCCAATTAGTAGCTCCTTCATCCTTTCTTGAGCGGACTCTTGGTCTAATGCGCCCGTAGACACGTCTTCTTGTAAGGTATCAATGGTTTGAATCGCCATTTCGACCCCGTTCTTTAATGTTGTCCGACCAAGTTCGTCAAGACTGTCTTGGGCTGTAGCATAGCCTATCAGTCCAATTACTAAACTTGGAACGCACAATAGTAATAGCGATATGCTAATTAGTTTCGCTCGTATTGACTTTCTCAAATAGTGTTCCCTCCTGATTGTATATATAGATAGATGATAGTGCCTGTCGTCTCTTAAGCAAGCACGCTATCTTTTTATCGGATGCAACCTCACAATGTAAAGGAACGTTTGAAAAATACTTGTCACGCTTGGTCTAATTTTTTTATTTACTCGTATACATGTAGTACAAACCATCATAGGAGGGGAAGACATGCATAAGCGTGTATGGATCATATGTGGAGGACTCATTACGAGTATTGTGTTATTAACTGGGTGTGTATTCCAAGGCGAACAATCCATGCAAGAAATGGATCCGCCTCAAGAACAGGCTACAACGAGTGAAGTAGATACAACGAAGGAAGAGAGTGAATCAGAAGCAGAAACGACTGAGGTGGAGGAAGCGGATGAGAGCACGGTTGAAGTCGTAGAACGTCAACTGTATTTATTAGATTCTAAAGGGATGGTTGTCCCTCAAACTATCCCAATTCCAAAAGATGATACAAAGGAAGTAGCGAAGCAGGCGCTTGAGTATTTGGTCAAAGGTGGCCCCGTAACACAACTGCTGCCAAATGGATTTGAAGCTGTTCTTCCTGCTGGAACAATGATCAACAGTCTGAATCTAAAGGACGATGGCACACTGGTCGTTGATGTATCCAAAGACTTTACCGACTATCGACCGGAGGATGAACAGAAGATTCTAGAGTCAATGACGTATACACTTACTCAATTTGAGAGTGTTGAGCGGATTAAGCTACAGATTAATGGAATGGACACAGATGTCATGCCGGTTGGTCAAACACCGATTAACGATGGATACTCAAGAGCCAATGGCATTAACATGCATTCTGGGGATGTGGCTGATATTACGGATAGTAAAGCAGTAATGCTTTACTATCCCGCTCAACACGACAATTCCTATTACTTCGTTCCTGTTACGAAGCGAATCAATGTAGAAGAGTCATCGGATGAGCAAATCTATGAAGCGATTGTAAGTGAACTCGTTGGTGGTCCAACGATGACACTCGACTTACTGAACGTATTTAACAGTGGGGTTCAATTAACAGAACAACCAGAGTATAAGGATGGAGTGTTAACCTTAACGTTCAATGAAGAGATTCTGAATAACTTCGAAGACCAATCTGTTCTATCGGACAAGGTCATGGAGAGTTTGGTGTTGTCTTTAACGGAGCAGCCTGGAGTTGAAGCGGTATCCATACAAGTGGAGAACAAAGATGAATTCTATAATGAAACGGGTGAAAGTTATTCAGAGCCTGTTACACGTCCAGAGATGGTGAATACAGGTAGATTTTAATCAGTGGTGACGGATATACTATAGACATGAAAGAGGCTTGCATGAAAAACGCAGCCTCTTTTTCTTTCGGTATAACGGGAATAAACTTTTCCCCTTAAATATGTTACGATGGGCAAGGATAAGTTGAAGGAGGAACGAATGATGAGAACTGATGAACGTAAAGAAAATGAGCTACGAGCGATACATATAGAAACGGATTACGTAAAGCACCCAGAAGGGTCGGTACTGATTACAGTGGGCGACACGAAGGTGATTTGTAATGCAAGTATAGAAGACCGCGTCCCGCCATTTATGCGCGGAGAAGGAAAAGGGTGGATTACAGCTGAATATTCCATGTTGCCACGAGCGACACAATCGAGAAATATTCGTGAGTCCTCTAAAGGGAAAGTCTCTGGACGTACAATGGAAATCCAACGTTTAATCGGACGCGCTTTGCGTGCGGTTGTAGATTTGGAGAAAGTGGGCGAGCGTACCCTATGGATTGACTGCGATGTTATTCAAGCAGATGGAGGTACACGTACAGCTTCGATTACAGGTGCATACGTGGCGATGGTACTTGCATTCGGCAAACTATTGAAGGACAAAGCCATTAAGGAATTGCCTGTGAAGGATTATCTTGCTGCTACATCAGTAGGTGTACTTAAAGGGAAAGAAATTCTGGACCTTTGCTATGAAGAAGACTCTCAAGCAGAAGTTGATATGAATGTAGTCATGACGGGGAACGGTGAATTTGTAGAACTACAAGGTACCGGCGAAGAGTCTACGTATTCATTTGACCAGCTTCACACTATGCTCCAGTTAGCCAATACAGGTATGAAACAACTAGTTGATATCCAGAAGGAAGTACTTGGCGATCTTAATGCACTTATAGACCGAAATCGAAACCAGTCTGCTAAGTAAGGGGACATGAGGATGCAAGAATTAATTATAGCCAGTCATAACGAGGGGAAAGTTGAAGAAATCCGGAAGATTTTGTCCGATTTCGGGGTAAGAGTACGTTCTTTGGCAGACCTCGACCAGCAAGTTCCAGACGTAGAGGAAACAGGAACCACATTTGAAGAAAATGCTCAGCTAAAAGCTAGTAGCTATGCAGCAATGCTCAACATGCCTGTGTTAGCTGATGACTCCGGGTTAGAGATAGATGCTTTAGACGGAAGACCAGGAGTGTTTTCAGCAAGATATGCCGGGGAAGAGAAGAATGACGAGAACAATCTACAAAAAGTCCTAACAGAAATGGACGGGGTCAAGAACCGCTCAGCACGATTTGTAACGGTATTGGCGCTTGTACTTGACGAAGGGACAATGGAATTGTTCAGAGGAGAGTGTGAAGGGACGATTACCACATCACCTGTTGGGGAGAACGGGTTCGGATATGACCCAATCTTCACACCAAAGGACAAATCTGTGACGATGGCCCAGCTCACAAAGCAAGAAAAAAATGCGATTAGCCACAGGGGTCATGCACTAGATTTATTTAAGCATTGGCTTTCTTCTCGTCAGTCAGACTAGTTAGGAGGAACGCATATGCCGAAAGTGTTAATCGTAAGTGACAGTCACGGTTTAGAGGAAGAGGTAGGAGTCATTCGAGACAGACATAAACACGAAGTGGATGCGATAATTCATTGTGGAGACTCAGAGCTACCTTTTGACTCTGTTCATATGGAAATGTACGCTGCTGTTCGTGGCAATTGCGATATGGATGACCGTTATCCTGATGAGGAAACGTTCTCGATTAACGACTTATCCTTTTTTGCAACGCATGGACATCTCTTCCAAGTCAAATCGTCACTCATGCCTCTTTCCTATCGCGCAGAAGAATTAGGAGCGAATGTGATCTGCTTTGGTCACTCCCACATGGCTGGAGCAGAAATGGTGAATGGGAAACTATTTATCAATCCAGGAAGTGTACGACTTCCAAGAGGTATCACAGAAAAAACGTATGCAATCCTACAATGGGAAGGACAAAAGGCAGCGGTTCACTTCTATAGTAGTGAAGGAAATCCGCTTCCGAACATGACCTATGAAACTAATTTTCAGGCAGAATAAATTTTCTGCCTGAAACCCATTGACTTTTAATTCTACAGTGCATATAATGAAACATGTTCGCTTGAGAGCGAGACGGTTAAAGGATAGCGTTGTTCAGTTCTTGAACTATAAACAAAAGTTGCTCTCTAATTTAAACGCGGGTGTAGTTTAGTGGTAAAACCTCAGCCTTCCAAGCTGATGATGTGGGTTCGATTCCCATCACCCGCTCCATTACATATTTTCATTGATTGTATAATTTCATATTAATACTGCGTCCCAGTAGCTCAGTAGGATAGAGCAACGGCCTTCTAAGCCGTAGGTCGGGAGTTCGAATCTCTCCTGGGACATATTTAAAGCTGAAGGAACTCCTTCAGCTTTTTTCTTATATATGTTGAATGATTAGGATAAGTTAATTATATATGTTAAGCTTAAAAGTACATAAGTTTGGGTAACATAAGAAGAAGCACGTCGTGGGCAAACAGAGACTGGTAAACGATAATGTTGAGGGAAGGATGAAGATATGACAAAGGATAAAGCAGATGTTGTCCTCTTCCCCAAATGGAAAACGACCCTAGAACAAAATGGGCGAACTGCGTTAGAAGAAAAGAGATATAAAGACGCCATACATTACTTCGACCAGCTGCTTCAGTTTAAGATCGAAACAACTGAGGTATTGACGGGAAAGCTGGTATGTTTAATGGAGCTAGGTCGCTACGGGGAAGCGGAAGATATATGTCAACATTTGATGAAAGAAGACGAAGAGAATTACTATCAATACTTACATATTTATTTGACCATCCTTTTCCAGACAGCTCAGTATGAAGAGTTGATTGATTTGCTCGATGAAATCTTTGAGACAGAGGACATACCGGAGCAAGTACGCATTCAATTCCATCAATTATATGATGTTACGAAGAAGCTGACTGAGGAGGAGGCGCCTTACGATGACACAGCTCAATTAGATGAGTTTCTGTTGTCGCTCGATCAGAAAGATTTAAGGAAACAATGGCAACTCCTGACGAAATTAAGAAAGCGAGATGTCCAACCCTACATAAAGCAGTTGCTTCCTTATTTAGAGGATGAAGAAATTCAACCGGTCATTAAGACGGGGCTTGTCCAGTGGATGCGTGACTCAAACGTAGATTACGAAGTAACGGTAAGAAAGTTTGGAGAAGTCGTAAAGGTCGTTCCTAGCGAATTGACAGACGTTCTATCTCATCCCCGTGCTCTCGGGATTTTCACGCTGCTACGTCCAGTTGAGGATGAAAGCCCTTCCTTATTTGAATTGATTCAACAACAACTGTTCCGCTATCTTTATATTCGTTACCCAAACCTACCTACATATGACCACGACGAGGCTATTGCTACAGCCTTACATAGAATTGCGTCAAGTTCACTGTCGATGGAACACTTATCGTTGTCCTTTGAGGCAGAGGAGTCAGAGGTACAGAAATGGATTGATGAAATTCTGGCATTTGAAAGAGAGTATTTCACCATCCTAGACTCATAATCCGACCCCGTGTATTGCTTACTTTTACCTGTGTTTTTGCATAAGGGTTAGGTGTTGAAAGGCTTATAGTTTGTGTTATAATGAAGTGGTTGTAAATCAGGTAAACTTTCATGTTTGACAACAAGCATGATACTATCGTACACAATGAACAGATGAACAATAGATGTTGGAGGGAAAAGCATGTCTGCAAAATTCGAAAAATTAGAAGGTAACGAAGGCCAACTTACAGTAGAAGTTGAAGCTGAGAAGTTTGACCAAGCGTTAGACCAAGCATTCAAAAAAGTTGTAAAAGATGTATCTATTCCAGGTTTCCGTAAAGGGAAAGTACCTCGTAAAATCTTTGAACAACGCTTTGGTGTTGAGTCTCTATACCAAGATGCACTAGATATCCTACTTCCTGATGCTTACGGTGAGGCTGTTGAAGAAACAAACATCACTCCTGTAGACCGTCCAGAAGTAGACGTAGAACAAATTGAAAAAGGTCAAAACCTTATCTTTACTGCTAAAGTTACAGTGAAGCCAGAAGTAACACTTGGCGACTACAAAGGTCTTGAAGTAGAAGACCAAGACGTTGCCGTTACTGACGAAGACGTTGAAGCTGAACTTAAACAGCAGCAAGAAAAACAAGCTGAGCTTGTTGTTAAAGAAGAAGGAACTGTAGAAGAAGGTGACACAGTTGTCATGGACTTTGAAGGCTTCGTTGATGGCGTTGCATTCGAAGGCGGCCAAGCTGAGAACCATTCTCTAGAAATCGGTTCTGGTCAATTTATTCCAGGATTCGAAGAGCAGCTAGTTGGTAAATCTGCTGGAGAAGATACAGAAGTAGAAGTAACATTCCCAGAGGAATACCACGCTGAAGACCTAGCTGGTAAAGCAGCTACATTCAAAGTTAAAATTCACGAAATCAAGACAAAAGAAGTTCCTGAACTTGATGATGAATTTGCAAAAGATGTAGATGAAGAAGTAGAAACTCTAGATGAGTTGAAGCAAAAGACAAAAGAGCGTCTACAAGAAGAGAAGAACCAACAAGCTGAGAACGCGAAACGCGAAGAGCTTGTAAATAAAGCGACAGATAACGCAGAAATCGACATTCCTGAAGCAATGGTAGACACGGAATTAGATCGTATGATCCAAGAATTCCAACAACGTCTACAAATGCAAGGCATGACGCTTGAAATGTACACTCAATTCACTGGTCAAGACCAGGATGCGTTGAAAGAACAAATGAAGGATGACGCACAGCAACGTGTGAAAACGAACCTTGTTCTAGAAGCAATTGCAGAAGCTGAAAATGTACAGGTGTCTGAAGAAGACGTAAACGAAGAGCTTGCGAACATGGCTTCTATGTACCAAACTGATGTTGAGAACCTTAAGCAAATGCTAGGTGGAAACACAGATATGGTAAATGAAGACCTTAAATACCGCAAAGCAATCGAAGTTCTTGTAGATAACAGCAAATCTGCATAATGAAACAATGGAAGAATGACAAGGCGCGACTTTATTCGTGCCTTGTTTTCTTCATATAAAGAATCTTGTATGGAATGTTCTCACTTCTTTGAAAATACATATAAACCATACCTTCAAGTTTGTCCCGACCTCTTTCGTTTCTACACATATGTTGACTTCTTTCTTGATACAAGTACATAATATATACATATACCCACTGTCCGAAACATTACATGAGTTTTTTGCTTTTAAGTCATTACATTTATTTGTTATGATGTCCTAAAGTAAGGTGAAATAAGGTCAATTTGTTATAGATCCCTAGGCTAGATATTCTTTGTGAGGTGAATAGTGCATGTTTAAATTTAATGAAGAGAAAGGCCAGCTTAAGTGCTCCTTCTGTGGTAAGACGCAAGACCAAGTGCGTAAACTTGTAGCAGGTCCCGGCGTATATATATGCGATGAGTGTATTGAATTATGTACAGAAATCGTTGAGGAAGAGTTAGGTAATGAAGAAGAAGTTGAATTCAAAGAGGTTCCTAAACCTAGAGAAATCAACGATATCTTAAATGACTACGTAATTGGTCAGAACCAGGCGAAGCGCAATCTTTCTGTTGCGGTTTATAACCATTATAAGCGTATTAATGCGACTGCAAATTCGAAATCAGACGACGTAGAATTGGCGAAGAGTAACATTTGTATGATTGGGCCTACTGGTAGCGGTAAAACTCTACTTGCTCAAACACTAGCTCGTATTCTAAATGTACCATTTGCCATTGCAGATGCGACATCTCTAACTGAAGCAGGTTATGTAGGGGAAGATGTAGAGAACATCTTGCTTAAGCTAATCCAATCTGCAGATTATGACGTAGAGAAAGCTGAAAAAGGGATTATCTATATTGATGAAATTGACAAAGTTGCCCGTAAATCTGAGAACCCATCCATCACTCGTGATGTATCCGGTGAAGGGGTTCAACAAGCATTGCTTAAAATTCTTGAAGGTACAGTAGCAAGCGTTCCTCCACAAGGTGGACGTAAGCATCCTCATCAAGAATTTATCCAAATCGATACAAGCAACGTTCTATTCATCGTTGGTGGTGCCTTCGATGGTATTGAAGACATCGTTCGCCGACGTCTTGGTAAACGTGTGATTGGATTTGGAGCAGAGCAAAGCTCTGATGAAATGGACCGCGCAGAGTTGCTCACAAAAGTCTTGCCAGAAGACCTTCTTCGTTACGGTCTAATTCCTGAGTTTATTGGCCGTCTACCAGTTATTGGTGCGCTTGAGCCATTAGACGAAGAAGCACTTGTTCAAATTCTTACGGCGCCTAAGAATGCGCTTGTGAAACAATATAAGCGTTTGTTCCAAATTGATCATGTTGAACTTGAATTTGAAGATGAAGCCTTACGTGAAGTAGCTCGTAAAGCCATTGAACGTAAGACAGGTGCTCGTGGACTTCGTTCCATTCTTGAGAGCATTATGCTTGATGTGATGTATGAAATTCCTTCTAGAGATGATATTGAGAAAGTCATCATCACAAATGAAACGGTTATTAACGACAATGGTCGTCCTAAATTTGTCTTTAACGACGGTACGGTTAGAGACGAGAATAAGCCTAAAGAAAGTGCATAAGGCCAAGCAGTAGCCCTTGTAGGGGCTACTGCTTTTTTTATGTCATGCGTTTTTCTAGCGAGTACATTTTATAGGGTTTAGCGTAAACATTTGGGGAGATACTAGCTTGTAATGTAGCACGTTTATACATTACAGGAGGGAACAACATGTCTCTAACGAGTATTGTTTTAATGGTCCAGATGTTTTTTGGTGTTGTCATTGGACTGTACTTTTGGAATCTGTTAAAGAACCAACGTTCACAGAAGGTCACCATCGACCGTGAGTCTAAAAAAGAAATGGCTCAGCTAAGAAAAATGAGAGAAATTCGTCTTACAGAACCGCTCTCTGAACGAGTGCGACCACGTAGCTTTCATGATATAGTCGGGCAGAAAGATGGAATTGAGGCCTTGCGTGCAGCCATTTGTAGTGAAAATCCTCAGCATGTCATTATTTACGGTCCACCTGGTGTTGGAAAGACCGCTGCGGCCCGCTTGGTGTTAGAAGAGGCAAAGTCGCAAACTGAATCACCATTTAAACAGGATGCTGTGTTCGTAGAACTAGATGCCACAACAGCTCGCTTTGATGAAAGGGGAATTGCTGATCCCCTTATTGGATCGGTTCATGACCCTATTTATCAAGGGGCAGGGGCCATGGGGCAAGCTGGTATTCCTCAACCCAAGCAAGGTGCCGTATCTAATGCGCACGGTGGGGTCCTATTTATTGATGAAATCGGAGAGCTTCATCCAATTCAAATGAATAAGTTGTTGAAAGTACTAGAAGACCGGAAAGTTTACTTTGAAAGTGCGTATTATAGTGAAGAGAACCAACAAATACCGCTACATATACACGAGATTTTTCAGAAGGGGTTACCAGCGGATTTTCGTTTAATTGGTGCAACGACAAGAATGCCAGATGAAATTCCGCCGGCAATTCGTTCAAGGTGCTTGGAAGTTTTCTTTAGAGAATTGGAGCAAGAAGAGATTGTACAAATCGCTGATAAAGCCGTCCAAAAGGTGAACTATCTTGGAGAAGAAGCTGCTCTTCGTACCTTATCGAACTACGCTCGAAATGGGCGTGAAGCAGTCAACATGATTCAAATCGCTTTAGGTCGTTCCAAGAAGCAAGGGCGGTCTGCTATTGCACAATCTGATATTGAATGGGTAGTCGATGCATCGCAACTCATGCCTCGTTATGAGAAATTCATTCATTCAGAAGATCAAATCGGCGTTGTCAATGGTCTGGCTGTATATGGCCCAAATACAGGTGCTATCCTCGAGATTGAAGTGAGTGTGCTTCCAACTTCTAAAGAAGGTACGATTAACATTACGGGGATTGCAGAAGAAGAGAACATAGGTAGCCAGAGTAAGTCCATCAGAAGAAAGAGTATGGCTAAAGGGTCTATTGAGAATGTACTTACCGTTCTCCGGTCGCTCGGTGTCCCAGCTCACGAATATGATATTCACGTCAATTTCCCTGGGGGCGTGCCAGTTGATGGGCCTTCTGCTGGAGTGGCTATGGCTGTAGCTATTTTCTCAGCCATTTATAGAATCCCTGTGAAGCACGATGTTGCGTTTACTGGTGAAATTAGTCTACGGGGACAAGTGAAACCGGTTGGGGGAGTGATGGCTAAAGTTCGAGCTGCGAGAAAAGCTGGAGCTACCGTTGCCTTTATTCCTGAAGAGAACGACCAGGCCATGTTCCATGAAATGGATGGGATTAAAGTCGTTCCAGTTACAACGATTGAACAGGCTTTGGCAAGAGGATTAAAGGGAGAAATTGATTCGTTCCTTCCTGCTCGACCACAGCAAGACCCGACTATCATTCGAAAGGCCGGGGAACGATAACCTATTCCTCAACTAGAATATTTTACAATGGTGGGTCTTTTCTTTATACTTTAAAGAACCATAACAATCTTAAGAATGAAGAGCTTTGTCTTTGCTTAAGCTAAGGCGAGCTCTGTTTTCTCTTTCTAAATGGCTTTGGTTAATAATGAAGTTTGTGAGGAATCATCCACATATTCAGCACATAGCCTTCCAACTAATAAATGGGGAAATCGATGGAGGTGTCAGACCTGTGAGTGAAGACAATAATAATGTAATACCCCTCCTGCCATTACGTGGACTATTGGTATATCCATCCATGGTGATGCACTTAGACGTAGGGCGAGACAAATCTGTACAAGCAATCGAGAAAGCGATGGTGAATGACAATCGGATACTTCTTTCTGCACAGAAAGAAGTCAACGTAGATGATCCATCTCTGGATGACATATATACAATTGGTACTATTGCTTACATTAAACAGATGTTGAAACTTCCGAACGGGACAATTCGCGTTCTTGTAGAAGGTGAGCAGCGCGCAAGAATTGTTCAATATGCTCAAGAAGAAGACATGTTCGAGGTTGAATATGAACAAGTAGAAGAAGTTCACGACAACCCGAATCAAGAAGAAGCACTAATGCGTTCTTTATTAGAGCAGTTCGAACAATACATTAAAGTATCAAAGAAAATTAGCGATGAAACGCTAGCGTCTGTGAAAGACATTGATGTCCCAGGCCGTTTAGCGGATATTGTAACGTCCCACCTCTCGCTAAAAATCAAAGATAAACAAGAAGTGTTAGAAATCTCGAATGTAGCACAACGATTGCAACATATTATTGAGATTATTGGAAACGAGAAAGAAGTTCTTCAATTAGAGAAGAAAATTGGCCAACGAGTAAAGACTTCCATGGAACGTACTCAAAAAGAGTACTACCTAAGGGAACAAATGAAAGCAATCCAGAAGGAGCTCGGTGAAAAGGATGGCAAGACAGGCGAAATAGCAGAGCTTAAAGAAAAAATTGAACAGGCTCAAATGCCTGAAAAAGTGGAACAAACTGCACTAAAAGAGCTAGACCGTTATGAGAAAGTTCCACAAAGCTCAGGGGAGAGCTCTGTCATCCGTAACTACATTGAGTGGCTTGTGTCTATTCCGTGGCATGAAGAAACAGATGACAATTTAGATGTCCCTCATGCCGAAGAAATTCTGAACGAAGATCATTATGGGCTAGACAAAGTGAAGGAACGCATCTTAGAATATTTGGCTGTACAGCAATTAACTCAGTCTATTAAAGGGCCTATTCTATGCCTCGTTGGGCCTCCAGGTGTTGGGAAGACTTCATTAGTGCGTTCTATTGCTCGTTCATTAAACCGTGAATACGTGCGTTCCTCTTTAGGTGGCGTTCGGGATGAAGCTGAAATCCGCGGTCACCGTCGAACGTATATTGGAGCAATGCCAGGCCGTATTATCCAAGGGATGAAGCGAGCAGGTACGGTTAACCCGGTCTTTCTATTGGACGAGATCGACAAGATGGCTAGTGACTTTAGAGGAGATCCATCTTCTGCAATGCTTGAAGTGCTAGACCCTGAACAGAACTCTTCATTTAGCGATCATTATATTGAAGAGAACTATGATCTTTCAAACGTCATGTTCGTAGCCACAGCTAACAATATGCAGACGATTCCTGGGCCGTTGTTAGACCGTATGGAAGTTATATCGATAGCGGGTTATACAGAGCTTGAGAAGCTTCATATTGCCAAGGAACACCTACTACCGAAACAAATCAAAGAAAATGGCTTGAACAAGAATCAATTGCAAGTAAGAGAAGAAGCTCTCTATAAGCTCATTCGACGATACACGCGTGAAGCCGGGGTTCGAAATATGGAGCGTCAGCTAGCAGCCTTATGTCGAAAAGCGGCAAAGATTATTGTATCTGAAGGAAAGAAGAAAGTTGTTGTAACGGATAAGAAGCTCGAAGAAATGTTAGGAGCGCCGCTCTTCCGGTATGGGCAAGCGGAAGCTGAGGACCAAATCGGAACGGCAACTGGACTCGCCTACACATCAGCAGGAGGAGACACGTTGTCCATTGAGGTCTCCCTTTATCCGGGCAAAGGTAAATTAACCTTAACCGGTAAGCTTGGCGATGTAATGAAAGAATCTGCTCAAGCAGCGTTTAGCTATATCCGTTCTCGAGCAGAAGAGTTAAAGATTGACCCTGACTTTCATCAGAACTTAGATATTCACATTCACGTACCAGAAGGGGCTACACCGAAAGATGGCCCATCGGCAGGAATAACGATGGCTACAGCACTCGTATCAGCGTTAAGTGGTCGTCCTGTTCGTAAAGAGGTAGGCATGACTGGGGAAATTACGCTTCGTGGTCGGGTCCTTCCAATTGGTGGCTTGAAAGAGAAATCGCTTAGTGCGCACCGAGCTGGATTAACGACAATTATCATGCCGGCTGAGAATGAAAAAGACTTAGAAGATATACCTGATAGCGTGAAAGAAGGATTAACCTTTATTCCTGTTCGTCATTTAGACGAAGTGTTAGATCGCGCTTTAGTGGAGGAGAAATAATGAAGATTAATCATGCGGAACTTGTAATAAGTGCCGTAAGCAAAAAGCAATATCCAGAAGAAGCATTGCCGGAGTTCGCGCTTGCGGGTCGGTCAAATGTGGGGAAATCATCCTTTATTAATAAAATGATACAACGAAAAGCGTTAGCAAGAACCTCTTCAAAACCTGGGAAGACTCAAACGCTTAACTTCTACCGTTTGAATGAATCCATTATGTTTGTTGACGTTCCAGGCTACGGGTACGCCAAAGTATCAAAGACTGAGCGTGCCAAGTGGGGCAAGATGATGGAAGAGTACTTCCAAGAACGACAGCAACTTAATATGTGTATGCTGATCGTGGATATCCGCCACGATCCATCTGAGGATGATGTGATGATGTATGACTTTCTGAAGCACTTTGAGCTTCCTATTACGGTCATTGCAACGAAGATGGACAAGATTAAGCGAGGTCAACGTGCTAAGCAATTAAGCCGTATCACAAAGGTGCTTGAACTTGCACCAGAAGACCAAATCATTCCTTTCTCCTCAGAAACGGGAGAAGGTAAAGACGAAGCTTGGAAAGCAATTCGTGCTTACTTGTAACATTTAAGCATTATTCATAATACAACAATCCCCACTCGTATGAGAGTGGGGATTGTTTATTTTACAAGGAAGTGTTCTGTCCCTAAATGAGTGTAAGAAGCGTTTCTGTTAATTTCTTTTTAAGTCTAAAGAACTAGGATTGACTTGAAGAAGACCTCGTGGTATCTTTAAACCTGATTTAACAGATAGGAATTCATATCATTTATTTTAGGGGGAACTGCACGTGGGTCAGAATGAAACAACATCTAAGGGGAATGGTCTTCTGTTTCGGTCATTGGATTGGATAGAGCGGATTGGTAATAGACTTCCGTCTCCTCTAACTCTATTTTTCCTGTTGGCATTACTGGTTGTCCTATTATCAGGGATCTTTTCTGGAGTCTCTGTGCCAAATCCGAACGTGGAAGAGGAAGGGGCTGTACAGGTTAAGAACCTGTTCAGTGAGGAAGGTCTCCAATACATCTTTACAAGCGCAGTTGATAACTTTATAGGCTTTGCTCCACTTGGTGCGGTGCTCGTTACGATGCTCGGAATTGGACTTGCAGAGCATACGGGATTAGTAGGTGCTGCTTTAAAAGGGGTTGTACTGGCTGTTCCTAAACGGTTTATCACGGCAGCTCTTGTGTTCGCTGGTATTATGTCGAGTGTTGCTGTTAATGCTGGGTACGTTGTGCTCCCGCCGCTTGGAGCCGTGTTATTCTTAGGACTTGGACGCCACCCAATTGCTGGTCTGGCTGCAGCGTTTGCTGGTGTATCAGGTGGATTTGGAGCTAATTTGTTGCTCACATCTACGGATGCAATCTTGACCGAGTTGACGTTTGAAGCGATTCAAGGGGTCGATCCTTCTTATGCTGCTGGCATCAATGTGACCATGAACTACTACTTCATGATTGCATCTGTCGCACTTATTACTATTTTGGGAACGTGGGTCACGCACCGTATTGTTGAACCTCGCCTTGGAGCGTATGAAGGGGAGAAGGGGGAAGATTTAGAGCAATTAACAATTCAGGAGAAGAAGGGGCTAAAAGCTGCCGCGTTCTCTTTCATCGCGATGCTCGCTTTATTTGCTTATTTAGCTTTCGGTCCACTTCGAGGAAATGCTTCAGAAGTTGATTTTCTCGATTCTCCATTCTTTGATTCACTCGTGTTTGTCATCTTTTTATTATTCTTTGTACCTGGCCTTGTCTATGGCCGTATGATGAACACGATTACGAACGACAAGGACCTGACGAATTTCCTTGGTAAATCAATGGCGAGTATGAGTGGCTATATTGCGCTTGCATTTACAGCTGGTCAGTTTATCGCTTATTTCCGTGAGAGTAATATGGGCACAGTCATTGCCGTCAAAGGATCTACCTTCTTAGAAAGTGTGGGAGACGGAGGGTTTACAGGCATTCCGCTTATTCTTACCTTTATGGTCATTACGATGGGAGTTAATCTATTCATTGGCAGCTCTTCTGCTAAATGGACCATTTTAGCGCCTGTATTTGTGCCAATGATGTGGAACTTTGGATACTCGCCAGAATTCACCACTCTTATTTACCGCGTTGCGGATTCATCAACAAACATGATTACACCATTGCTTCTCTACTTCCCGGTCATCATTGCTTTTGCACAACGGTATCAGAAGAAGATGGGCATTGGAACGCTAATTGCGACGATGTTGCCGTATGCAATTACGTTTGCAATCTTCTGGACGATTCTTATGATTGTGTGGATGCTTCTTGGTATCCCAGTGGGCCCGGATGCACCTATTAGAGTTAACTAATGATGATGAAGACTACTCGTTCATGAGTGAACGAGTAGTCTTTTTTGTCGAATTAGAACGATTATGGAGCACACAGGAGGTTGTACGAGGAAATGGCTCTAAAATCCCACTTACCTTCCACAAATGCCATCTTTTAGCGGGATACATACGGATATAAAGTTTTTTGAAAATTGAGTATTTATTACAGTATTGTTACAGTTTACATAACTGCGGGGGCTAGCGTACATACTCGCAAATCAATGATGGAGAGGGTTATGGTCATATGAAGAAATGGTACATGAGCATTCTTGCACTTGCCTTTGTCGTCGTACTTAGTGCATGTGGGTCTGGAGAAGAAGATGAAGCAAGTACGGATACGGGCGGGAATGATGCTGATTCAAATTTAACGCTAATTGATGAAGGTAAGTTCAGCTATGCAGCCTCAGGCGAGTACAAACCGTTTAGTTATATGAATATGGACAATGAAATGGAAGGGTTCGACATTGATGTAGCCAATGCTGTTGCAGAAGAGTTGGGCCTTGAACCTGTGCAGAATCGTTACAAATTCTCAGCGATTGTAGAAGGGGTTAAAACAGGTCGTTTCGATGCTGCAGTAGCCAGTCACACGATTACACCTGAACGAGAAGAGCAAGTAGACTTCTCTGATGCGTATTATTATTCTGGAGCTCAAATCTTCACTCAACCAGGAAGTGAATTTGAAAAGCTTGAAGACCTGGAGGGGAAAGATGTAGCCGTGTCGAAAGGCTCCACGTACCAAAAGTATGCGGATGAAGTAACAGAGGACGTAAGTGTGTACGACAGTGACGTTGTGGCTCTTCAAGCGTTAGCGAAAGGTCAGCACGATGCTGTAATTACAGACTTCCTGACAGGTAAGGAAGCAATCGGAAACGACCTAGACATTGAAGCGCGTTCTATGATTGAACGAAGCGAACAGGCAATCGCTGTTTCTAAGGAGAATCCGGAATTATTAGAAGCCATCAATGAGGCGCTTAAGACGTTGCGAGAAGACGGTACGCTAACTGAGATTAGTCAAGAATACTTCGGTGAAGATATTACGACGAAACCAGAATAAGCGAGAGCGCGCATGAAAGTGTGCGCTTTTTCTTATGGGAAGGAGATGAGGATTAAATGTTATCTGGTCTAGAGCACTTATTTAACTTGTTAATTGAAAGTCGTGGTCTATTTGGGAAAGCCGTTCTTCTTACATTTCAGCTGACTGCAGTATCCATTGTGTTGGCTATCGTAATCGGCTTGGTTGTTGCACTTATGAAAATTTCGAAGGTAAGAGTATTGGAAGGGCTTGCGAATGTATATATCTTTATTGTTCGAGGGACTCCATTAATCGTTCAAATCTTTGTGTTCTATTATGGGTTATCACAAGGAGAATTTAAGATTTCTGGATTTTGGTCTGCTTCGTTAGGACTAGCCTTCCACAATGGTGCCTATATTGCAGAGATCTTCAGGGGAGCCATACAGTCCATAGAGAAAGGGCAGATGGAAGCTGGTCGTTCACTTGGAATGAGTCATACGTTGACGATGCGTAGGATTATATTACCTCAAGCCTTCCGACGCGCTCTACCTCCACTTGGCAACCAATTTATTATCGGGCTAAAGGATTCCTCTCTAGCTGCCTTCGTTGGTCTTTCTGAAATCTTTAACGTAGCAACCACAATGGGGTCTTCTACATTTGACTACATGTCTTGGCTTCTAATCTGTGCGTTTTACTACTTAATACTCGTGTTTATATTGACCCTTGGAGTGACCTATTTAGAGAAGAAGCTAGAGGTACAGCCTTAAGAAAGGAGAGATTCCATGACGGCGGATAAGATGATCCATATTGAGAAACTGAACAAATCGTTTGGAGACTTACATGTACTTAAGAATATTGATTTCGATGTAAACAAGAAAGAAGTGGTCGTTCTAATTGGTGCGAGTGGTTCAGGGAAGAGTACGTTATTACGATGTTTAAACTTCTTGGAGGTCAAAGATGATGGAATCATTACAATCGACGGGAGAGAGATTGACCCGAAGAAGGATAATTTGAATGGGGTCCGTCAGAAGGTAGGGATGGTATTCCAGCATTTTCATCTCTTTCCTCATAAGACGGTACTTCAGAATGTTATGGAAGCTCAGACTTATGTAAAGAAATTGAGCAAAGAAGAAGCGGGTAAAGAGGGGAAGGCGCTTCTTGAGAAGGTGGGCTTACAAGACAAAGCAGATGTTTATCCTAATCAACTTTCTGGCGGACAGAAGCAGCGCGTAGCCATCGCCCGCTCTTTAGCGATGAAACCGGAGATTATGCTATTCGATGAACCTACTTCAGCCCTTGACCCAGAGTTGGTAGGGGAAGTGCTCAGTACAATGAAAGAGTTGGCAAATGAAGGGATGACGATGGTTGTCGTGACTCATGAAATGGGATTCGCTCGTGAAGTTGCAGACCGAGTGGTATATATGCACGATGGGAAGATTGTTGAGACTGGAAAGCCAAAAGACATCTTTGATTCTCCAAAGGAAGAACGAACAAAAGCATTTCTAAGTTCCATCCTATAAAAAAAGAAAGCCAGTCTAAAGAAAGACTGGCTTTCCTGTATAATTTTCACTTTTTCTTGAAGAATAACAAATAACAACCTAAACCAATTAAGATGACGGGCCAGAATTGTTGTACCACGCTAACGCCTTTATCGATCCATTGGAACCATTCGGGCTTACTTGTAGAGAATAAGGCGAACATGGATAGAATGAGTAGAAAGAGACCTGGAATGAATCCAGATTTCGTCTTTGTATACCTCACGAGAAAAGCGATACTAATAATAAATGGGTAAACGCCCCAATGTTGAATCCAAAACGAATAAACGTTCATACCATGAAAGTGAATGCCTAATCCTAGAAGCACCACACCTGGAAACAGGTTCTCATACTGCTTGGAAGAATAGCTCTGAATCAAGAAGGCAATGCCTATAATAATAACCAGGGTGGGCCAAGAGTAAAAGTGCGTGATAATGGGGAGTTGTAACTGACGCATAAGAAAATATAGACCAATTCCTAGAAGCAAGAAGCCACCAAACGTGTTTTGTTTTCGCACAAAGAATCCCTCCAATGTGAAGTTCGTGTGTTCGCGTGTGCATCGTTTGCCTGCGGGGGAGTGGTGTGTTAAGGTACGTAAAGAATGTCTTATCCACAGAATTTGTAAATTTTATGTATAATAGAACTATTCATATCCTATCATAAGGATTTCAATATCTGTTCACATTTTTCTTCTTTAGAATGGTTATAATCTGTTATACTAAATAGAGATAGAAATAGTAAGGTAGGGGGTAAAGGTATGCATGTATTAGTAGTCGGCGTAAATTATAAGACCGCCCCTGTTGAGATAAGAGAAAAGCTTACCTTTTCTGAGGAACGTCTTGTTGACGCCATGTCATCACTGAATGAACAGAAAAGTGTGCTTGAGAACGTGATTATCTCTACATGCAATCGTACGGAAATTTATGCGGTCGTAGACCAACTGCATACTGGACGTTATTATATAAAACAATTTTTAGCCAACTGGTTTAATGTTGATAAGGACGAGTTTACTCCATTCTTATCCATCTATGAGAATGATGGAGCGATGGAGCATTTGTTCCGCGTAATTTCAGGATTAGATTCTATGGTTCTTGGAGAAACACAAATCCTAGGACAAATGAAACAGTCCTTCTTAAAGGCACAAGAATCGAATACAACAGGTACCATGTTTAACCAACTATTTAAACAAGCGGTAACGTTGGCTAAACGAGGTCATAAAGAAACTGAAATTGGAGAAAATGCCGTTTCAGTAAGTTATGCTGCGGTAGAACTCTCTAAGAAAATATTCGGAGACTTATCCAATAAGCATGTTGTAATTTATGGTGCTGGTAAAATGGGTGAATTAGCTGCCCAGAATTTACACGGTTCCGGTGTGAAACATGTCACGGTTGTAAACCGTACCCTTTCTAAAGCCGTACAATTAGCGGAGAAGTTCCAAGGCACACCAAGAACAACTGAAGAATTACCATCTGTATTAGAAAGTGCAGACATTTTAATCAGTTCAACAGGAGCCGATGACTATGTGATAACGAAAGACCAGCTTGCGTCTGTAACGAAGAAGCGTAAAGGTCGTCCGTTGTTCTTAGTAGATATTGCTGTGCCACGTGATTTAGACCCCGCGATTGATGATTTAGAAAGTGTCTTTCTATATGACATAGACGACCTTCAAGGCATTGTAGATGCGAATCTTGCTGCACGCCAGGAAGCGGCAGAACAAGTAGAAATTATGATTGAAGCAGAGATTGTATCTTTCAAAGAATGGCTTCAAACCATTGGAGTTGTTCCTGTCATTTCGGCTCTTCGTAACAAAGCCTTGTCTATTCAGTCTGAAACGATGAAGAGCATTGAGCGAAAGATGCCAGATTTAACAGACCGTGAACGTAAAGTGTTGAGTAAACACACAAAGAGTATTATCAATCAAATGTTGAAAGAGCCTATTCAACAGGCCAAAGAAATGGCAAGCCACGACCAGTCTGAACTACAGCTTGAATTGTTCCAGAAGATTTTTGGTATTGAAGACCAAGTTCAAGATGAAATTCAAAGACAAGAGGCGAAGAATAAAGAAGCCGTCTTAGAAGACGATGGGAAACCGACCTTTCAAGTTAACTTAGTAAATTCATGAGAAAGGGAATATCCCTATGGTTGAAATGAAGTGGATTTATGAATGGATCATGATTGTATATGGATTAAGTCTAATCGGCTACTTTGTCGATTTTATTCAACATAACCGGAAGGTGAATCGTTTCGCCTTCTGGTTACTTTCTATCGTTTGGATTTTACAAACAAGTGTTATCGTCATTCAATTAATAGGACAAGAAGAATTTCCGATTCGGACCATACAAGACGGTCTTTATTTTTATGCTTGGATTTTAGTCACCTTTTCACTTATTGTGAACCGATTGTTTAAGGTGGATTTCATCGTGTTCTTTACGAATGCCTTTGGTTTCTTTATGATGACCTTGCAGATCTTCGCGAAGGCTCAGAACGATGCCACTGAACAATCATTAAGACTTGTGAGTGAACTACTTGTAACGCACATAACTTTGGCACTCGTCAGTTATGGGTTCTTTACGTTTTCTTGTATTTTCTCATTTATGTACTTACTGCAGTATCGACTCTTGAAAGAGAAGAAATGGAACAAGCGCTTAATGAGGCTTGGGGATCTTGGTCAACTCGATAATTTCTCTTATATAGCAGCCGTTTTAGGTGTACCGTTGTTGTTGATTGCCTTAATTTTAGGGGTGATCTGGGGATACACATCAGGGGAAGAGTTCTACCTCTTTGATTCGAAGACACTTGGGTCCATTGGTATGCTAGTCATTTATTTAGTTTACCTTTTCCTTCGCGTTGTGAAGGATTATGAAGGGCGTACAATGGCTCTTTACAACACAGGTGCTTTCCTTTTCCTATTAGTGAACTTCTTCCTATTTGGCTCACTATCAAACTTTCATATTTAAAACACTTTAATCAGGGGGAGAACGATGAGGAAAATTGTAATTGGAACACGTAAGAGTAAACTGGCATTGACTCAAACAAATTGGGTAATCGAAAAGTTGAAAGAAGAAGGTCTACCGTTCGAATTCGAAACGAAAAAGATTGTTACAACAGGGGATAAAATTCAGAACGTTACGCTTTCCCGTATCGGTGGAAAAGCGCTATTCGTTAAAGAGATTGAAGCTGCCATGTACAACAATGAAATTGACCTTGCTGTACATAGTATGAAAGATATGCCTTCAGAACCGCCAGAAGGACTAACAATTGGGAGTGTTCCAATTCGTGAAGACCACCGTGATGCTTACATTGGTCAGAACAGCGTCCCGTTCCATGAACTTCCTGAGGGTGCTGTTGTTGGAACAAGTAGCTTGCGCCGTGCAGCTCAAATTCGAGCGATTCGTCCTGACATTACAATTCGGTCGATTCGCGGTAACATAGACACTCGACTTCGAAAGCTTGAAGAAGAGGATTATGACGCAATTATACTTGCGACAGCCGGATTGAAGCGCATGGGTTGGTCCGATGATGTGATTACTGAATACTTGGAACCAGAGGTTATGGTGCCAGCAGTCGGGCAAGGCGCGTTAGCGCTCCAGTGTCGTGAAGGCGATGAAGAAGTGATGGAGCTTATCCAACGATTAAACCATGACTATACGTACCGGACGGTTATGGCAGAACGCTCCTTCTTGCAACGCTTGAACGGCGGATGTGAATCTCCAATCGGTGCATATGCTTACCTTCAGGGTGATGACATTGTGTTGACGGGGCTTGTGTCCACAGCAGATGGTACTACTGTGCTGAAAGAAGTAGTAACAGGAACAGATTCTCATGCGGTTGGTTTAGAAGCAGCAGATAAAATCTTAGCACGAGGTGGAGCTGAGATCATCGAAGCTTCTAAAGAGGAAACGAATGAGTAATGGGTGTACTGGAAGGTAAACAAATCCTAGTAACCCGTGAGCTGGAACAAGCCAAAACGATGACTTCAAAGATTCAACAGCTAGGCGGAATTTCGATTGAAATTCCGCTTTTGTCATTTAAATCTGCAGATAAGGAGACTTTTCGACGTTCCATTACGCACCTGGAACAGGCGGATTGGGTCTTCTTTACGAGTGCGAACGGTGTGGCTTTCTTTTTCGATCAACTTGAGGAAGAGCAACTTAAGCTCCCCTCCCACCTTTCGATTGCGGTAGTAGGCCTGAAAACGGAGCAAGCACTTCAGCAATATGGCTATCATCCTTCGTTCGTCCCAAGTCGATATAGCGCTTATACCTTAGGAACCGAGTTCATCGAGCAAGTTAGTGAGCCTTTATCCATTGTACTTATCCAAGGGAACTTATCGCGCACTACCTTAAAGGATACTCTGTCTCGAGGCCCATACGAGATTCAAACAGTCATCATGTATGAAACCGTATTTAATGTTACAATGGAGACGAAATTAACTGAAGCTATAGCAAACAAACAAATAGATGCCCTAACGTTTACGAGCCCTTCTGCTGTTCGTGCTTTTACAAGATTAGCGGGACACTTTGAAGAAGTGTTCACATATCCTTGTGCTTGCATTGGGCCAACGACCGAACAAGAGGCTCGAAAGTTAGGGTTTACACGTATCGTCGTCCCTAAGACGTATACTGTGGAAGCTATGATTGAGCAACTAGCTCTAGACCGTGATGAAAGGAACTGGTAATGATGAATGAACTACATTTCAAACGCCACCGACGTCTACGTACAAGCGAATCCATGCGTTCTCTTGTACGAGAGACACATTTGCAGAAGGAAGATTTAATCTATCCAATCTTCGTAGTCGAAGGGGAGAAAGTTAAGAACGAAGTGTCCTCTATGCCAGGGGTGTATCAAGTATCTCTAGACTACTTAACCGAGCAGATGAACGAATTAGAAGACTTAGGGATTCGTGGTGTGATTGTATTTGGTGTGCCTAAAGAGAAGGATGAGATCGGGACACAAGCCTATTGCGAGACAGGCATTGTTCAAGAAGCCATTCGCCAAATTAAACGTGATCATCAAAGTCTGACTGTTATTGCAGATACTTGCCTTTGTCAATACACGGATCATGGGCACTGTGGTGTCGTTCGAGATGGGGTTGTAGAAAATGATGAATCCTTGGAACTTCTCGTACAAACAGCTATCAGTCAAGCGAAAGCTGGAGCGGATATTATCGCTCCTTCCAACATGATGGATGGATTTGTAGCGGCAATTCGGAAAGGCCTTGATGAAGCAGGATTTGTTCATGTACCAATCATGTCTTATGCCGTTAAATACGCTTCCTCTTTCTATGGACCATTCCGCGATGCAGCTCATAGTTCTCCTCAATTTGGAGACCGTAAGGAGTACCAAATGGACCCTGCGAATCGTCTAGAGGCCATTCGTGAAGCTGAATCAGATGTGGAAGAAGGAGCGGACTTCCTGATTGTGAAACCATCACTTGCCTATCTAGATGTGATGCGTGAAGTGAAAGATCGCTTCAACCTTCCTCTTGTTGCGTACAACGTAAGTGGGGAATATTCCATGATTAAGGCAGCTGCAGCAAATGGTTGGGTAAATGAGCGTGAAATCGTCTTGGAGAAATTAACGTCAATGAAGCGTGCAGGTGCCGATTTAATTATTACGTACTTTGCTAAAGATGCAGCACGTTATATAAGTGAATAAGGGAAGAGGAGTGATGAATGACTATGCGACAATTTGACCGTTCGAAAGAAGCATATAAACAAGCTGTAGAAGTGATGCCAGGTGGAGTTAACTCCCCGGCAAGAGCTTCGAAATCCGTAGGAATGGAACCTCTTTTCATGGAAAAAGGTGCAGGTTCCAAACTATACGATGTGGATGGAAATGAGTACATCGACTATGTATTAAGCTTTGGCCCACTTATTCTAGGACATGCAGATGAACGTGTCATTAATCGCCTGAAGCGAGTTGCTGAAGATGGAACTAGCTTCGGTGCTCCAACTGAATTGGAGAATGAAGTGGCGAAGCTTGTCATTGAGCGTGTTCCATCTATTGAAATGGTGCGCATGGTGAATTCAGGTACTGAGGCAACAATGAGTGCGCTGCGTCTAGCTCGTGGCTATACAGGTAAGAACAAGATCTTGAAATTTGAAGGCAACTATCATGGGCATGGTGATTCCTTACTCATTAAGGCAGGTTCAGGTGTTGCGACGCTAGGCTTACCAGATAGCCCTGGTGTTCCAGAAGGAATTGCAAAGAACACCATTACAGTTCCTTATAACGACCTTGAAAGTTTACGTTATGCATTCAACGAATACGGCGATGATATCGCAGGTGTCATCTTAGAGCCTGTATCTGGAAATATGGGTGTTGTACCTCCAGGAGAAACATTCTTACAAGAACTCCGTACCATCACAGAAGAACACGGTTCTTTACTTATCTTCGATGAGGTAATGACCGGCTTCCGCATTGGATATCACAGTGCACAAGGGCATTACGGTGTGACGCCTGATTTAACGTGTCTTGGTAAAGTAATCGGTGGAGGTATGCCTGTTGGAGCTTATGGTGGTAAGCGTGAAATCATGGAGATGATTGCACCCGCTGGCCCCATCTATCAAGCTGGAACGCTTTCTGGAAATCCACTAGCCATGGCAGCAGGTTACGAAACACTAACGGCCTTAACAGAAGACTCATACACAGAATTGAATCGTAAAGTAGACCGTCTTGTAGAAGGCTTTGAAAGAAGTGCTCAAAAACACAACATCCCTCTAACTGTCAATCGTGCAGGTACGATGGTATGTTTCTTCTTTACTGACCAAGAAGTGGTTGATTACGAAACAGCTAAACAATCCAATACAGATTACTTTGCTCAATTCTACCGCGCTATGATTCAAGAAGGTGTTTATTTACCGCCTTCCCAATTTGAATGTGTATTTACATCGGTCGCTCACAGTGACGAAGACATTGAGAAGACCATTTCAGCTGCAGATGTAGCATTTTCTAAAATAGAGAAGTAAAAGAAGGGCCGCCCTACGTTGGGACGGCCTTTTTTTGTTCGGCTAACATCGTATTCATTTCTTTCTACAAAGCGTTTCCTGTTACGTGGCAGCTTGGTACCAATAGTCATAAATAGGTGGTTCTCCTCATATATGTGTACGGATGAGATAGCTTACTTTACGTTAGCGAACGATAGGCTACATCGGTTTGCATTTGAAAGGAGGAACCCTCATTGACATATGAGCCAAATCAAGTGTTTACGTTTGATTTAAACGAGTCGCTCTGGTTTAAAAGGGGACAGGAAGTAGAAGAGTTTATGGGGATTTCATTAGAACCGGAAATCACAATTCAAGAATTTGATGATTACGTCTCCATTCAAGGAACGATTGAACTGGCTGGAGAATATTATCCTACTGACGATGATGGCGAAAGAGCCGAAGAGCGGTCACTTTCCTTACATGATTATGCTTCGAAACGAGTTGTGGACCAAGTTGAAGATAGCGAAGACGGAGTGAGTGAGTTCTACCACCGTTTTCCAGTGGAGATTTCCGTCCCGAAAGACAGGATTGAAGCACTTGAGAATATTTCCGTTAGCATTCAATCATTTGACTATGAACTGCCTGAACGTGCGCAACTAAAGCTCAATGCGACCGTAGCTATCCATGGGATTAATCAGGAGTCTGCTCGTGGGGGAGCAAATCAAGTAGAGTTTGAAGAGGAAGAACTTGAACCAATAAAGCCTGAAGAGACTTTTCAATTTGATGTGAAATATGAAGAAGAGGAAGAGGTAAGGCTTCAACCTGCAAATGAAGACTACAGGTCTAAAGCAGCCCAAGAAACCTTTGAAGAAGTACCTAAATTAAACGTTGAAGAAGACGAGGAAGCAGAAGAGGAAGAAGATGATCGTTGGAAATTTAAGCAGTCTTCGCAAACGTTCGAAGAATTCTTCGGGAAGAAAGTCGACCATGATGGGGTGGAAGCGGCAGATACCGACGAAGACGTCTTCTCCTATGAAGGAGAATATGCCCACCAGGATGATCCTGGTCGGGATGACGATGATGATTATGAAGAAGAAAAGGAGACAGAAGAACGTGAGCCACAAGACGCCGGCTATTTAACTTCTATGTTTGACCGTGGAGAAGAGGAGCCATTCACGCGGATGAGAGTGTGCATCGTTCAAGATTCCGATACGCTTGTGTCAATCGCTGAACGATATCGAATCCTTCCTACGCACTTGAGTCGAGCGAATGATTTGGAAGAGGAAGAAGTGGAAGCGGGTCAAATCTTGTATATACCTTCGAAATAAAGACGGAGAAAAGAGCGAGAGGCAACTTCTCGCTCTTTTTGATGAAATGGAGTGAGGCCTGTGGAACAGATTGCAACGGTATTGAGCCATTACGAGCTGTATCCGTTTGAAATCCATCAAAAGACAGACCGGTTGTATCGCGTAAGTACACAACACGGAGAAGTAGCGGTAAAGCGTACGAACAGAACCAAATTAGAATTGCACGATTGGCTTGAAGCATACAAGACGGCCAATGCTCAGCAAATTCGTACCCTTATTCCACTCTATTTAACAACAGACCATCAGTTCTTTGTGGAGCACGAACGAAGCACCTACTACGTAATGCCCTGGTATGAGAATGAAGGGAGGGATACTCCTCCCTATCCGTTTGAGCTATTCTATAAATCGATTGGTGGCGTACACAAGTCTACGTTGGAAGCTCATAAATTTGAATTGAGTGATGCGGAAGAAGAAGTGAAGAAGCAAAAGGAGAAGGTGGATGGGTATTATAAGCAACTTGAGGAGTGGATTGTTGAGTTTGAGCAGAACCATTATATGTCCCCCTTAGAGTTGCAGGTGTGTACGCATTTCAGGGATTTAATTCAATGTTTGACGCTCACACAAGAATGGTACGATCGCTACTTAGAGGATATCGAGACGGACAAAGTGAATCGAGTCGTGTTAGGTCACGGTAACTTGAGGCCGAGCCACTTCATCTATAATGCAGACCAGCCTTATTTATTGAATTGGGAGCGAGCTAGTGTCCAGCAACCGGTGAGGGATTTGACCACGTATTTTCACTATGTGACACGTTATCATGATGCACCCACAGATCAACTAATAGGTACGTTCTCTCACTATGAAGATTATGTTCCTTTACTAAATAGTGAGAGAAGCTTATTTGCTATCTATCTCTTAAATCCAGAGCACTATTTAACAATTGTCGAACAGTATGTAACGGGTGCCCCAAACGTGGGACATCCAATCCTCGTACAAAGGCTGGAGCGCTCTTATTTCGTTTTGAAGCATGCATTGGTGGTTCAAAAGGCGCTTGAAGAAGCGAGGGATTACCATATCAGCAAAGAGAACGAAGACTAGAGCCACTCAAATTGGAACGCGATAAACAAACCTACGAGGATGCCAAGCAGAAACACATCGAACGAACTTGGGAAGAAGAGCGTTCGAACAATCTGGAAAATCAAGATTGGCAAGGTTGCCTTCTCAATAATATAAAGCCATTGTCGTAGCCAAACAGGGAGCTTGTAGCGATAAATGCGTCCCATATTTGTCCCTCCTTTTCATGTTAGTATATGTGTAGCTGGGCTAGTACTGTGATAAAAGTTGCGTAAAAACATTGACTTCAACATATGAATGTGGATACAATAATTCATATCAATAGATACTCTGTCAAATGCCGTGATGGGGAAGAGTATGAATAATCGCCTTTTCAGAGAGGGAGCCATAGGTGAGAGGCTTCTAAGGTATGAAGTTCAGAATGTCGCCCCGGATGCAGCTTCTTTGAACGCAAGTAGAAGAAGACGGTCCACGTCCGTTAACGTATGAGTGTACACACACGACACGTGTATGTAAATAAAGGTGGTACCACGGAAGTCCTTTCGTCCTTTGCTGAAGACGAAGAGGGCTTTTTTTGTGCCTAAATCACGGTGACATGAATTAAAGGAGGACATAATTATGGAAGAACAGAATCAAGTTTCCCTTCCGACGAAATATGACCCAACTGCCATTGAGCAAGGTCGATACGATTGGTGGGTTCAAGGTAAATTCTTTGAAGCGGCGAATGACAAGACGAAGGAACCATTTACAGTAGTCATTCCGCCTCCAAACGTAACAGGTAAGCTTCACCTTGGTCACGCTTGGGATACAACGCTACAAGACATCATTACACGCGTAAAACGTATGCAAGGATACGATGTTCTTTGGTTGCCAGGTATGGACCATGCTGGGATTGCCACTCAATCTAAAGTTGAAGGGAAACTTCGTGAACAAGGGACATCACGTTATGATTTAGGTCGTGAGAAGTTTCTCGAGAAAGCATGGGAGTGGAAGAGCGAATATGCAGATTTCATTCGTGCACAATGGGAGAAACTTGGGCTAGGGCTCGATTATTCTCGTGAGCGTTTCACTTTAGATGACGGCTTATCAGAAGCTGTCCGTGAAGTATTCGTAACGCTTTATGAGAAAGGGCTCATTTACCGCGGGGAATACATCATCAACTGGGACCCAGCTACGAAGACAGCTCTATCAGATATTGAGGTTATTTATGAAGACGTCCAAGGTGCGTTCTATCATATGAGTTACCCACTTGCTGATGGAAGCGGTCATATTGAGATTGCAACGACTCGTCCTGAAACGATGCTTGGCGATACGGCAATTGCTGTACACCCTGAAGATGAACGTTACCAGCATTTAATCGGTAAGAAAGCAATCCTTCCGATTGTAGGTCGTGAGATTGAGATTGTCGGGGACGATTACGTAGACATGGAGTTTGGAAGCGGTGCAGTTAAGATAACACCAGCCCACGACCCGAACGACTTCGAAATCGGAAATAGACATAACCTAGAGCGCATTCTTGTGATGAATGAAGATGGAACAATGAATGACAACGCAGGGAAATACGCAGGCATGGACCGTTTCGATGCGCGTAAACAACTTGTGAAGGACCTGCAAGCAGAAGGGATCCTCTTCAAGATTGAAGACCACATGCATTCTGTTGGTCACTCAGAGCGTAGCGGTGCAGTCGTAGAACCTTACCTTTCTACACAATGGTTTGTGAACATGCAACCACTGTCTGATGCCGCAATCGACCTTCAAAAAGGTGATGACAAAGTTAACTTCGTACCTGACCGTTTCGAGAAGACTTACTTGAACTGGATGGAGAACATTCGCGATTGGTGTATCTCTCGCCAGCTATGGTGGGGTCATCGTATCCCAGCTTGGTATCATAAAGAAACAGGCGAGGTATACGTAGGACGTCAAGAACCAAGTGATCGTGAGAATTGGGTACAAGACGAAGATGTTCTTGATACGTGGTTCTCATCTGCTCTATGGCCGTTTTCCACAATGGGTTGGCCAGACGAGAACAGTGAAGATTTCAAACGTTACTTCCCAAATGATGTTCTTGTTACGGGATATGACATTATATTCTTCTGGGTTTCCCGTATGATCTTCCAATCCATTGAATTTACAGAACGCCGTCCATTTAAGGACGTTCTCATTCACGGTCTTGTTCGTGATGCTGATGGCCGTAAGATGAGTAAATCACTTGGCAACGGGGTAGACCCGATGGATGTTATTGATAAATATGGCGCGGACTCGCTGCGTTACTTCTTATCAACAGGATCGACGCCAGGTCAAGACTTGCGCTTCCAATGGGAGAAGGTAGAGTCTACTTGGAACTTCGCCAATAAGATTTGGAACGCTTCTCGTTTCGCACTTATGAACATGGGAGACTTGAAGTATGAAGATATCGACCTGACTGGTGAAAAGTCTGTAGCAGACCAATGGATTTTAACTCGCTTAAACGAGACAATTGAGCAAGTGACGAAGAACGTTGATAAATACGAGTTCGGAGAAGCTGGTCGTCACCTTTACAACTTCATCTGGGATGAATTCTGTGATTGGTACATTGAAATGGCGAAGCTGCCTTTATACGGTGAGGATGAAGCTGCGAAGCACACGACACGTTCTATCCTTGCTTATGTACTAGACCAAACCATGCGTATGCTACACCCGTTCATGCCATTTATTACAGAAGAAATTTGGCAAGCCCTACCTACGAAAGGTGAATCCATCACCGTAGCTGCTTGGCCACAATTCCGCGAAGAATTCCATAACGAACAAGCAGCAGCTGAAATGGATCGTCTTGTATCTATCATCCGCTCAGTTCGTAATATTCGCGCAGAAGTAGATACACCAATGTCTAAGCAGATTAAGCTTATGATTAAGGCGACTGATAAGGACATTGAGGCGGAACTAGACCGCAATCGCACATACTTGGAGCGTTTCTGTAATCCAAGCGAGCTAACGATTGATGTGGACCTACAAGCTCCTGACAAGGCTATGTCTTCTGTCGTAACTGGTGCTGAACTATACCTTCCGCTTGAAGGATTAATCAACATTGATGAAGAGATTGCTCGTCTTCAGAAGGAACGCGAGAAGCTAGATAAAGAAGTGGAACGCGTACAGAAGAAATTAGCGAACGAAGGCTTCACAAATAAAGCCCCTGCTCATGTAGTAGAGGAAGAACGCGCGAAAGAAAAAGACTACGTTGAAAAACGTGCCAAAGTAGAAGCTCGTATTGTAGAGCTGAAGCAATAAAGGAAAACGTCCAGATTACTCTGGACGTTTTTTTTTATCTTATTCGGAGGGTGAGGTTAATAAGAACTGTTGTGGTCACTTATTCTTCAGAGTTTCTTTAATATGAGTACAATACATCTCTAATAAGTTTATGGAACTAACTTCACTAAGCGTTCTTGACCCTACTACGTCCTCAATTTCATTAAAGAGTAAGGTCCCATCGTTAGAGAACATAAAGTCAATTCCTGCTAAGTCAAACTGAAATAAGTCAAGGATTCCATGAACGGCTTGCTGTTCTTCAATAGACAATTCATATAGAGCTGCGGATCCACCGAGTGAGTAGTTTGATTTAAAATCTTTGGCGTTGTGGCGAAGTACCGCACTTACGATTTGATTTCCGACGATAAAGACTCTTACATCTTTCCCAAACTGTGCAGGTCGTTGGACGATGACCGACTCTTTCAATGTTGCGTTCTTCAATTCCTCTAGTTGTGTAGAATTTTGAATTAACCACACCTCTTGTCCGCCGTGCCCATCTCTACTCTTTATGATGAATGGGTATGGGAAAGGGGGAGGGGAAGTTATGAGCATACTAATGTCGGTGAAAACTGTATCAGGAATTGCAATGCCTGCTTCCACAACATGATGATACGTCAGCGCTTTATCGTTGCAGATTCGTGCCACAGTGGAAGTGTTAAAGCAGCGTATACCTAATGATTCTAAGAGCGCAGTCAAAAGCGGCTCTCGTGTTCGCACGACTGCAAAGACTGGGAGGTCATGAACCTCATGGTACACGGAACGCTTATGATCACAGACACCGATGTGGAGGTCTTCACGATAAATGAGCTTTAGTGATAATCCTTGCTTATACGCTTCTTCTTGAAACCATTTAATGTAGGCAGCGTTATGAATTGCATCTTCTTCTCGATAGATGAGCCAACCGATCATTGTTGATTTCCCCTCTTAGTGTTCAGGTCTTGAACGACGTAATCTACCATCTTGTCTGAGACGTTAATGCCTGTGCACTCATAGATATTCCGAATTTGGGCGTTTCCGTTAATCTCACAAAGAATAGGCTCACCGCTTTCCCCAAATAATAAATCAACGCCTGCAAAGTCTGCCTCTACAGCTTTCGTCGCGCGGATGGCAAGGTCAACTTCCTCTTCAGTAGGGTCATAGGGTTCCATTGAGCCGCCTCGGGTGATGTTCGCTCTGAAATCGTCCGTTGAATAGCGCTTCATCGCAGCGACCACTCTGTCTCCGACGACATTTAATCGAAGGTCTCTCCCATAACTTGTAGACACGAACTGTTGGAATAAGAAGGGGCGGTGATGAATTTCTTGAACCACTTCCATCATTTCATTCCGATTATGAACAAGATAGACTTGTTCGCCGAAGGAACCGAACGCTTCCTTAATCACCATTGGATAGAGAAGTTCCTTTTCCACTGCTTCCATTGGTAGGGATAAATCTTGAGATGGCCTATATATTTTAGGTCCTAGTATCGTCTTTGGTATGGGGAAATTTTCTTTGGCTAACTTCTGATACATGAAAGACTTATCATCACAAAGCTCGATAGAACGAGAGGAATTGTATACAGGTATACCGAGTTGCTCTAGCTGACGTGCTAAGTAAAGGTCTTTATCGCCAAATAAGACAAAGTCGGGTAGCGTCTCATTGCTCAATAGCCTGTTCTCATTTGTCGTGAGAAGCGGAAGCAATTCATTGTTTTGTTTAATGTCAGTCCTTACACCAGCTTCAGAAGCGGCTTTCTGGAGGAGGTCCGCGTAATCTTTAAATTTATCTCCTGATAAGTGACCGTTATATAGAATCCAACCGTAGTAGGTCATTGATATCCTTCCTAACTGCTTTATAATGGAACTCATGAATTGAGTAAGTAGATTGGTGGTGCAACGTCGTGATTTATACAATGCAAGATATAGAGCGATTTATTAAGAAGCGCACTCGTCTTGGTATTAAGCCTGGACTTGAGCGAATACAGTTACTCCTTCAGAAATTGAATAATCCAGAGAAGGAAGTCCCTGTCATTCACATTGCAGGTACGAACGGGAAAGGCTCAACCCTAACCTATATGTCTGCGATCCTCCAACAGGCTGGTTATACGGTGGGAACATTCGTTTCTCCTTCCCCGTTGTCAATAGAAGAGCAGTTCTCGATTAATGGAACAGCCATGGAGGCATCTGAACTTATAGAAATCTTTCGTAGAATCCAACCAGTTGTGGAAGAGATGGATTGTACGTATGAATACGCAACAGAATTTGAGATTATGGTAGCGGTTGCCTTCCTACACTTCCACAACCGTGTCGATGTTGCTGTCGTAGAAGCAGGAATGGGGGGGAGACTCGATTCCACTAATATTGTTGACCCCATTCTTAGCATTATAACAAATATCGGTTTCGACCACAGCGCCTTTCTCGGTGATACCCTTCAATCCATTGCAACTGAGAAAGCTGGAATTATTAAAGCTCAAGTTCCTGTCGTAAGCGGTGTTGAACAAGAAGAGAGTCTGTCAATCATTCGTAAGCAAGCATCTGAACGTCAAGCCACTTTATGGCAGTTGGGTAGAGAGTTTCAAGTAAAGCAAATGAGTGATAAGGAATGGATTTATAGTAGTGAAGGGGAAAGGCTAGATTTCCAATTAAAGATGATGGGCGTACATCAGGGGAAGAATGCATCGCTTGCTATACAAGGGGCTAAGCTTCTAAACAATCAAGGGTACAGCGTGACAAACGAACATATTAAAGAAGGGTTAAGGAAAGCGGAATTGAGCGGTCGCTTTGAGAAGGTTGCCAGTTCCCCACACATCGTCGTAGATGGTGCACATAACGTGGAGGGAATCTCAGCTTTCGTAACTACCGTTCATCATTTCTATCCTGACAAGGACCAGACTGTTTTGTTCTCAGCCTTTCAAGATAAGCCAATTAACAACATGATTGAGCAATTGGCTACTCACTTCTCGGATATTTATACAACTGCATTTAACCATCCTAGGAGTATGAGTGAAGAGGATTCTCCACCCAGTACACAGTTCGTAGCAGATTGGAAAGAATTTATTAGCCAGTATGTGCACGAGGCGAATAAATCATCGACACTATTTGTATGTGGCTCCTTACATTTTATCGCTCAAGTTAAGCGATACATAAGGGAAATTTAGGATGGTATCTGAATCGAATTGTTCACATGGTGTAAACATTTGTGCGATAGATAAGATGAAATAGTTCAAAATAGTCAAAACTTTTCGCCTATAGAATACTACCATCTTAAAGAGAGGCTATGCTATGATAGAAATAGGAAGATTTATGTAATCGAATCTGCTAGTGAAGGAAGGGATAAATAGTGGTAAGCAAAGAGAAATCAATTGCACTTTGGGTTATCTTTGGGTTCGTTCTACCAAGTGTATTTGTCGGCGTTTACATTTTGACAGATCCCATCCTGGCTGGAAGAGGCTACGATTTATACCTATTTGCTTTACTCATTTGTATCGTATCGTTCTTTCCTATTATTGTGAATGGTACTCCGGTCTTCTTTATTCAGGGAATTGCCTTAGCTGTCTTTCTTTGTTTTGGGTTATTCTATGAAATGCTTCTCACACAGATTGCTTCTCTCGTCTTCTTCGCAACCCTTCGCTTAAGAAGACATGAATTGCACCGGGTTCCTATTAATATGCTGATGTTTGTAGTAGTTTCACTCGCAAGTGCAACTGTTTATTATTTGCTGGGTGGGATTAATTATAGTACTACTTCCACAGAAGCCATCAAGATTGTCCCTATTATCGGATATTCATTGACTGTGTTTATCACGAATCAACTACTTCTCCACTGGATTCGAAATAAACTACTTAAACAGAATGTACCCTTCTTTGAGAAGAGTTTAGTGTGGGAATTTGTGACTACACTTGCTATTCTCCCAATTGGAGTACTTCTATTCATGATGTACACAGAGGTGGGTAGAGGAGCGGTTGTTTATGTGGGGCTCCCATTTGTTACCCTCTCAGTCATACTTAAGCTCTATCATTCGAGTCGAAGAGTGAACGATTTTCTAGAAGTGGCAAGCGACATTGGTCATGATCTTGCTGCAAAGTTAAAAGTCTCAGAGGTGTTAGACCGATTTATTGAACGGATTATAGAGCTTGTGGAATTGGATTATTTATTTATCTTCGATGTAGAAGATGAACAAAGGTTATCCTTATACCGCTTTTATGATTCAACTGGTGAGATTACCTTAGATCATGTTGAACTTCAAAAGGGCGAAGGGATTAGTGGCAAGACGCTTGAGATTCGACAAGGGTTGTTCGTAAGCACGAAGAAAGAGTGGAGAGATCTAGAGTCTCCATTTGTACCTACTGAGGTAGAGAGTATTATGTCCCTACCGATGATTCGTCATAATCGAGTTGTCGGCGTAGTAACCATCGCTTCTAAGCGGAAGCGAGGCTTCGAGAAATTGCAGTACAGAATTATAGACCTGCTGACGAATTATTTAGCCGTTTCTATCCAGAATGCACGAAATTATGAGCGTACTAAGCAGTTAAGCGAAAGGTGCCCGCTTACAAATTTGTATAACTATCGATACTTAGAAAGTCAACTACAGTCCTATATTGAAGATAGTCACCATGAAATACTCTCTATGATTCTGTTAGACTTAGATCACTTTAAATCGGTAAATGATACTTATGGACATGAAAGCGGAAATGAAATCTTATGTATGCTAGCGGACCGTTTGACTTCTACAATCGGGGATCAGGGAATTGTCGCCCGCTACGGTGGAGAAGAGTTCGTAATGCTCCTTCCAGGAGTGCAGAAAGAGCACAGTATGCACATCGCTGAAAATGTGCGTCGAAAGCTTGCCCATGAACCATTCCCTTTACACCAACACATTCTAGGAGGGGAAAAAGACGTGCAGGCTTATGTAACTGCCTCCATTGGTGTGGCGTCATTTCCAATGGATTGTGATGATCCTTCCGAGTTGATTCGTCAGGCAGACCGTGCCATGTATGTAGGAGCTAAACAAAAAGGTAGAAATAAAGTGGCGAGCTATGAACAAGCCATAGGAGCAGCTGAGTAGTCTAAAGATTGCTCGGCTTTTCTTTGAATTCTCTTGACATCCTGTTTATTAAAACGTACAAAATAGGTAGAATGGTTTATTATATTAAAGGAGGAGAGGTCATGAAAAAATGGAAAAATGAGCAAGGGCTTACGCTCGTTGAAGTACTTGCATCCATGACGTTGCTCTCCGTAATCTTCATTGTCATCAGCGCCTTTGTCGTAAATAGCTTTACGTTCTCAAGCGCAATAAATCGAGATTATACAACTCTTCAAATTTCAGATAGTTTACTAGAGTACTACAAAAGTGAGAATTTCAGCAAATTACAAGATGAAGTAGGGAAGACCATCCAGCTTGATACTCCTGCCATCAAACAAACACTCAAGATGGATGCCTCGACTGACATAGGAAAACTGAATTCATCCATTACCATAACCAAACACTCCAATCCTTCCTTGCAAAATCGACTCCTACACATAGAGGTGACGGTTTCTTCCACGCAAAATCGCAATACTCAACAAACCACTGTAGAAGGGTACAATCGCAATACTCAACAAACCACCAAAGAAGGGTACAATCGCTAATGAAGCATTTACAAAATGAAAAAGGTGTAACCTTAGTTGAACTGTTGGCAGTTATGGCCATGTCCATTCTGGTGGTAGGTGTCGCATACCAAATCTTATTCTCAATGTTTTCAAGTATTGATAAGTCACAGGCCAATACGATGCTTCGGAATGAGGCTGCGGCTATCATGCTTGAGTTGGATGAAATTATGTTAAATCTGGATGAAGTAGAGACAATTCCAATTGACCTTAACGTAAATGTTCCATTCGACCATTTCAGAGTATTAGACATAAGAGAGAATTCGTCTGGTTTACCTAAAACTCTTTCAACAGAAATAGAAGTTGCTAATGGTGAACTTCTAGTTACCTATAATGGGAGCAGTCGAACGATTACAGATTCAAGTATCAATGCCTCTAATACTACTTTTACCCTTGATAAAGACGGGCGACTTCGTGTCAATTTGCACATAGAGGACAATGCTTCTTCAGAAACATACACAGTATTTAAAATTTATGAAATGGAAAATGAGTGATGAGCATATGAAGCTTAAAGAACAAAGTGGTTATACGATGTTGGTTGTGCTTCTAGTGTTTACAATCATTAGTATTCTTGGTCTAGCTTTAATCGGGTTAACTGTAAATTCAACTACATCTGTAAGTGTCACCGAAACCAAAGTGACTAGTATTAATTCAGCAGAAAGTGAATTGGATGAGACGTTGGCAGTAGTCCAAAATGAACTGGATAGAATTAATGAGAAAATCGATAAAAACAAGATTATTGATATTGATGGGGCAAAACTCGGATTATTGAATTTAATACAGGAATTAATTCGGGATAATCCTGACTATGAAATCACCTATGATTTTGACCTTCTCTCAGAAGGGATGTTGGCTGCCAACGTAACGATGAAAATACCAGTGGATAATTCGGATAAGGTGCTAGTAAAAGAAATTGAGTTCTCTACTATAGCGGATATCTTTAAATATAGTACAGTTACTCCAGGAAACTTAACCCTAAACGGTGCGAGTTATATTGAAGGGGATGTGTATGTAGGGGAGGATTTATATACAAGTAAGTCTGGAAAGTTCATTTCGGGATCTACTTTCTATCCAGAAACAACTTACCCCGCATTTACAAGAGGGGAATTGACCGTAGGGGGGGATTTCAAAGAACTGGAGTACGTAAAGCGGAGAAGCTGTTGGTTCTTTAGTTGTTATTATTACTACGATGATGTTACTTCTACATTCAATCCAACAGATGAAAACTTGGAAAAGTACTTTAGCTTACCTCCAAAGGTTGAGAATCAACAAGAGATTGACACCTCGTTAAAGGTTCTAGAAGACTTTATCGAACCAGCAGAGGAAACAATAGAATCTCTGAGGTTCATTTCCAGTAGTTACAATCGATTTACTCATATTGTAAAGAATAATTTGAATGGTTTCGAGAACAACACTACATATGGAACAACGCTAGTCGATAAGGGTCTTACGATTGCTTCTGGAAGAACCACAGTTATTCATGGTGACCTAGTTGTGAACAATCGATTTTCTCTTAAGAATGCATCTAAACTAGTGGTTCATGGTGATTTAATTGTTGAGAGTGACATGGAATTAACAAAAGGCGCTGAATTAGAAGTCACTGGAGATTTAAAGGTTACAGGAAATCTAGAGAGTGAGGATAAAGACAATTCCCTTATTGTGAATGGATCTATGTTGGTTTCAGGTAATCTTAGTGTTAGTGGGTACTTTGAAGTTCAATCAGATGATGGGATTATCTTTGTTTATGGGGATGCTTTATTGTCGAATGTAAGTTTTACAGGGGAAATGTATTCGAATGATGATGTAGACTTAAGGGAAGAGGTTAGTGGTAACAGTACCATTTATGCTAAAGACGATATAACAGTCAAGCAACTGTCTAGTGGAGAGTTAAATGGGACACTTGTCTTATTGGCGAACGGTGATATGCAGTTATCAAATAACAATTTGTATGAAGATGCATCAAAAGTGATGAGAGTGTTCTTATACTCTAACAATAAATTGGAAATTTATGGTGTCGGTTCAAATATTGAGATAAGTGGCGGGATTTATGGAAGTGATATTATCCTGAATGCAGTGAAAGGGAAGACGTACGAAGGTATAAAGAGTTACAAAACCGGTTTCGACGCTTATGAAGGAAATAATTACACCTATATTGAAAGAAACCAAGAGAGTATAACGCCTAAATTATCTCGGTTGAAGGTCATTTACAATAAAGATATGATTCTAAATCCTCCAAAAGGTATCCCGACGGTCGAGAACATTAGCTTTAAAGAAGTAGATCGGTATTACGAATAAAGGTTGAAACGTTAAGTTTCAACCTTTCATTTAATATATCTTTCCAATACATACAGTTTATTATACAATGATAGATAGTCGAAATATGCCAATAACATGGGAAAAATGTTGGAAATGGGGTGGGGGTTTGGAGAACATTGTACTCGCTTTTATAGCCTTGGGAATCGTGATTCTCTTTGTCTATTACTTTCCACTTGGACTTAGTAAATGGGGGAGAATTGTGTTAGCAGGCTCCTCTTTTTTTATAGCCTTATTAGCAATTTTTGTAGGCATCAATCTAGTCTGGTGGCAAGCTGTACTCATTTTACTACTATTTGCATTATTAACATCAATTGTCCTTGACCGGCGTTTCAATGGTCTTGTTTTTGCTGATGGCGGTATGAGTTATAGGGAAGAAGACACAGAAGATATGCAGAATCAGTATCAACTTACATACACAGGCCCCAAGAACAACCAACAATTGGATGAAGTGTGGGAAGACGAGTCTGAGCTTCCAGAGTCGTATGCACCAGAGTCTGATCTGCTTGACGAAGATGAGCTGAAAGAGTGGGAAGAACAGCTCGAAACTGTCTCTGAGATGGACCAATCAGGTGATGACCTCGCTGATTCAGAAGAGTTGGTAGAATTCCGCGCGACTCCTTCCTCTGAAGAAGTTGGCATGGATTATCTACATGATTACGAGGAGTCTATTGATCAACCAGAGTCTGATCTACTCTCTTCGGAGCTGCTTAGTGAGGAAGAACAAATGCTGTTAGAGCGTGAATCACTTATGGAAGAACCTACATTTAACGGGGAAGAAGAAATCATCCAAGAACACGATTCCATTGAACTACAATGGAGAGAAGACCTCCTGAATGATGAAGACGTTCAGATTGGGGATTCAGAGCTAATTGAAGATGAGGCAGAACAGGTGCAAGTAGGGCGTGAAGTACTTGAGGAAATTGCTCCAACTGAGAACGTTGAGTCTCAACAAGAGCTTGAGCAGGAGGGAAATCTCCCTGAGTTTCCTGATTCTTCTATCGAATATGGACATGATTATGCCGAAGAAGAAAGAGAGTCAGAGGAGAACTGGTTTGATAAAGTGGCTAGAGAGCCGATTGAAGTAGAACCAGAAGAAAATAGTGTAGAGCTCATGCCAGAAGACATCATTCAACCATCCATTGAGGAACCACTGGTAGAAGAAAGAATTGAGGAGAAACCTCTTGATGATCAGGAGAAGCACATCGAAGAAGAAGTTGTTTCTGAGGAGGCACATCGAGAGTCTGAAGAAAGTGGTCCCACAAACGATGACACCTTAGAACAAGAAGAATACCTTGAAGATACACAACCTCTCCCATCCGATGTAGAAGAAGACGTGGCGGCAAGCACAGATGACCTTGTCGAAGAAGAAGTAATCTTTGAGGAGTTCAAGGCAGACACAGAAGATGTGATCTCTTCTCAAGATAATGTGAAAGAAACGGAAGTTACAATAGAGGATGAATCCCCTATAGAAGAGCCTAGCGAGGTGGTTCTTGATGAGCCAATTATCGATGAGGAACCTTCCGAGGTGACTAGTGAAGTTGAAGAAGATACTCCTCAAGAAGAGCAACCATTAAGAAGGACACCTCTACAAGAGCAGTTGTTCCATACAATGGTAGAGCAAATTCGACTTCAGGAACACTTGATGAATAGTGTGGAATACGAACAATACATCATGGACCATATTCAACCTTCACTTGACGACCAAGATTACTTCACGTTTAGTTATTTGCTCATCCAGCATTATGTGAAGCACAATCACCAAGAAGCCTTGCGTGACTTCCTTTCTGACTTGGGTAACCGCTTTAACCAGAATACAGCTATAAAAGCTCAAGTAGAACTGATGCAACAACTATATGTCCATTCATAGATTTCGGAAAGCTATTAAACTATTACTTACTGCGTGGTGAAACAGAATGAAGAAAAGTAGAGAGATTGTTGAATTGCCGATTATTAATATTACTGATGGTGAGGAAATGGGGACTGTCAAATCCCTTATCATTAACCCTGAAAAAGGAACCGTCGATTTTCTTGTTATCCAACATGAAGAGTGGGAAGTAAGTGTAAAAGCCATCCCATTCAAGAAGGTTGTAGGTGTGGGTGAATATGCGGTCACTGTCGATAACGAAAGTGCCATCATAGATTTGAATGAAATCCCGATTGCTAACAACTTAATGAACAAAAAGGTTAAAATTATTGGAACTCGTGTGATGACTAGAAAAGGCCAATTACTTGGGCAAATCGATGAGTACTATGTAAACGATGATAACGGGAATATTGAGGCCATTCACCTTGATATGAAAGATCACACGGAAATGGTCCATCGAGATGCTGTTGTAACGTATGGTGAGAAGATGATCATTGTGAATGAGAACATCGAGAACTACTACATTACAGAAGAAGAAGAGCCAACTGCTCCAGTCCTCCAAGAAGTACCGAGTGTTCTTAATCAAGAGGAAGAACAAGCAAGTGAACAGTTAAACGACCTGCAGAAGAAACAACTGGAATTACTTGAAGGAAAGAAAGTCGTAAAGGATATTACCAATCAAAACGGGGAACAGATTATTCAAGCAGGTACAATCCTTTCTCAGGACGAAATACAACGTGTTCAATCAGAAGGTCCAAGTGTCATCGTTGATGTAACGATGAATGTAGCTGAATAGGGTTCCTTAAAGGAGGCTTTCTTGTGAAGAACAGGGAAGATATGAGATTATTCCTTTTATTGCTCGGGTTAAGCATATTTATCTACGGGTTTTCAAATCTTGGTACGTTGCTAACAACTGAAGTATTTGGTGATGAATATACCTACAAAGAGGGGACAGCAGTTGGACCTGTTGTCCTATCAGGACTTACAAAGTCAGAGGCTAATCATCTGTTAACGGAAGAGAGTAACAGGTGGATTGAAAGTCACCCAATCGAATTCGAGAAGAAGGAAGAAGAGTTTGTCATTGATAAGCCTGAAATTAACTTCGATATTGAGCAAACGCTTGAACAACTTCAAGAAGGGGTTTCGAATCCATTTGTTGTAACCGTTGGACCTAGTTTCATTTCACAATTGTCGAGCGAGTTAGAGGGCGATTTAGTACAGTCGTTAACCCTCGACCAGCTTAAGAGTGACTTAATGCGAAGGGCCCAGCAGCTGAAACCTGAAGCAATCAGCTATTCTGTCTATCAATATATGGAGTCAGGGACGGAAGAACTTTATGAAGAAGTAGCACGTTATGAACTCCCAATATCAGATGACGTGCAACCTAGTGACGTAATTGCCTATTTAAATGGAACGCGTATTAAGCCTAATGAGCCTTACTCCATCCTAAATGAGGTGGAAGGGAAAGAAATCTTAAATGAACGCGCTCTGAATTTAGTTGCATCGGGGATTTATGGGGCGGTCTTACAAACGAATTTCGTTATTCAACAAAGACATTTAAGTGCTACCTTACCTGATTATGCTGAACTTGGGCGTGAAGCAAGTATACGAAGCGACCAGGCCCACGACCTAGTTATAAACAACCCTAATCAATCAACGTATGAAGTTTGGGTGAAGCGTGATGGTGAACAGCTCGTCGTGACGTTACATGGCTATCCATTGCCTAATGATTATGATGTCCAGGTTACATCTAAACAAGATTTAAAACCACGCACGGTTGTTCAATATAGTTCAACACTTGCCGAAGGTCAGTCGAAACTAGTAAATGAAGGCGTTGATGGGGTTGTAGTTGAAGTCTACCGAACGATTAAAGACAACGGTATTATCCTGTCAGAGGAGTTCATTTCAGAGGATTACTATCCACCGACAAATCGTACGATCCTAAAATACGGAGACGAATCCACGCTATCTGAATTTAACTCAAGCGGTACAGGTTCTTCAAATGGAGATGCCTCCTCAAATCCTGATGATGATGATGCTTCTACACCACCTTCAGACAAGGATGGCATTATAGATGACGTCGGAGATGTGTGGGAAGCACCAGGACAATTAAAGGGAAATTAATCCTTTAGCAACAAGAAGCCCTTGCCAGCTGCAAGGGCTTTTATTCTAAATGACGGTGAATGAAAGTAGGGGAATGTATGGCGGTAAAGCGAAAGCGACTAGGTGACTTGTTGAAAGAGGCGGACTTGATTACCGAATCAGAAATCGAGACGGCGTTGCAATCAAAGAAAGAAGGGCAGAAGCTTGGCGATGTTCTGCTCGAGAAAGGTTACATAACTGAACAACAATTAATTGAAGTACTCGAAGTCCAGTTGGACATCCCTCGCATCTCACTCTATCGTTACCCAATCGACCCAACTATTATTAATATTGTGGACAAAGAGTTTGCCCAGCGCAATATGGTCATTCCTATAAATAAAGAGGGGGATGTTCTGACCGTTGCGATGAATGACCCGATGGATTATTTTGCTATAGATGATTTGAAGATTTCAACAGGGTTCCAAGTGACTCCTGTAATTGCAACGAAAGATGAAATCATCCAAGCCATTAACAAACATTACAATATTAAAGATGAAGACTTAGATGTCGAGGTTTCAGATGATCCAGAAGATGCCCCAATTGTGCGGTTAATGAACCAGATTCTCCAAACAGGCATCCAGTTAAAAGCAAGCGATATCCATATGGACCCTCAAGAAGATAAGGTGTTCGTACGTTACAGAATTGATGGTGTACTCCGTACAGAACGATCATTACCTAAGAACTTTCAACGTTCATTGACAGCACGGGTAAAGATTATGGCCAACTTAAATATTACTGAATCTCGCCTTCCTCAAGATGGGCGGATTAAGACAACTGTTGATATGAAGCCGGTAGATTTACGAATATCTACACTTCCGACTGTTTATGGAGAGAAGATTGTAATTCGTATTCTCGACTTAGGTCAGGCTATGAATGGTTTAGACGACTTAGGGTTTAATAAAGTGAATCAGAAGAAATTGATGAATTTAATTGAGCAGCCTTCCGGATTAGTCTTAATTACAGGGCCAACGGGTTCAGGTAAGTCGTCCACCCTTTACGCCTCTTTGAATCATTTGAATACAGAGGATGTAAACATTATTACGATTGAGGATCCGGTGGAATATCAGCTGGAAGGAATTAATCAAGTGCAAGTGAACAACCAAGTGGGGTTAACGTTTGCCAGAGGCCTTCGATCTGTGCTCCGTCAAGACCCGAATATCGTCATGGTCGGGGAAATACGAGATTCTGAGACAGCAGAAATTGCAATACGAGCTTCGTTAACAGGGCACCTTGTTTTCAGCACCCTTCATACGAACAGTGCGATTTCAACGATTCCAAGGCTTTTCGACATGGATATCGAGCCTTATCTAGTTGTTTCCTCTGTAACGGGTATCATTGCACAACGACTTGTGCGAAAGATTTGTCGTGACTGCAAAACAGCCTATGAACCCACCGAAATGGAACGGAAACATTTTGTGAAGCGAGGCATTCAAGTTCAAACTGTCTACAGAGGTCAAGGGTGTAACAGTTGCCAACACACAGGATACAGAGGGCGGATGGCAATACAAGAGTTACTTGTTATTGATGATGAAATTCGTAAGCTATTAATGAACAACCACTCCATAAGTGATATCCATCACTATGCATTCAAGAATGGGATGATCTTTCTAATTGACGACGGATTGTTGAAAGTAAAGCAAGGAAGGACGACAACTGAAGAAGTGCTGCGAGTAGCAAAATCTGACTAGGGAGCATGTGTATATGCAAGAGAGATTTGACCATCTACTAAAATCCGCGTTTGAACTAAAGGCGTCGGATATCCACTTAACGGTCGGTGTGCCGCCAATCTTTCGAGTTCACGGGGACCTGAAGCAATATGGGAAGAACAAACTCCTGCCGGATGACACAGAAGGAATGTGTCGAGCGGTGTTATCTGATGTGTTGTATGAACAATTTAAATCGAAGGGTGAGGTGGATTTTTCTTACGGGATTCCAGGCGTTTCTCGCTTTCGAATCAACGCCTACCATCAACGTAATTGCGTATCGTTGGCTGTGAGGATTGTACCAACCTCAATTCCTTCTCTTGAGGACTTGCAGTTACCAGAAACATTAAAGCAAATTGCTGAGAAGCCCCAAGGTCTTGTGCTTGTCACCGGGCCAACAGGAAGTGGGAAATCGACTTCACTTGCTTCCATGATTGATTACATGAATCGAACGATGCGGAGACACATTATTACCCTCGAAGACCCAATCGAGTATCTACACTCACACCGTTATTCAGTAATTGACCAACGTGAAATAGGGTTTGATACAGAGAACTTTGCAAATGGATTGCGAGCTTGTTTGCGGCAGGACCCAGATGTCATTCTAGTTGGCGAGATGAGAGATTTAGAGACCATCTCTACAGCTATTACAGCAGCAGAAACGGGGCACCTTGTTTTAGGAACGTTACATACGACAGATGCCGCTTCAACTATTGATCGAATCATTGATGTATTCCCGCCAAGCCAGCAACCGCAAGTGCGGATTCAACTTGCAAGTGTACTACAGGGCATCGTGTCGCAACGACTATTCCAACGTGCAGATAAAGCCGGACGTCGAGCGGCTACAGAGATTCTTCTCAATACATCAGCTGTAAAAAACCTCATACGTAATGAAAAGATTCATCAAATACCAAATGTCATGCAAACATCGCGTTCTCAAGGGATGCATACGCTTGAGATGTCTGTGCGCGCACTATTAGAACAAAACATTATTACCAAGGAAATAGCCTCCCCTTACTTAAGTGCAGAAAGAGGAATGTAAATGGCATACTTTAAGTACAAAGGTAGAACAGGTAGAGGACAAGTAAGACAAGGACGCGTAAAAGCAGGTACAAAGAAAGAAGCCATTGAAACGCTGAAAGGACAAGGAATCGCCCTCTCGCAAATTCAAGAGGTTAACAGCATTCTATATAAGGATATTACGATCGGAAGTCCTGTTAAGCCGAAGGAGTTTGTTATCTATTTAAGGCAATTCTCAACGTTGATTGAGGCAGGAGTTTCTTTGCTTCAATCAAATATGATCCTCTCGAAACAAACGTCTAGTAAAGGGTTGCAACAAGCCTTAGCGGATATCACCCAACGCTTGGAAAGTGGGCAAGCGTTCTCAGACGCTGCTGAAAGTCACCGCAAAATCTTCCCTCCTCTCTTTATCAATATGGTTCGAGCGGGAGAAGCTGGGGGTAATCTAGATGAAATTCTAGACCGAATGGCTGTCTATTACGAGAAGCAATATGAAACCCGTCAAAAGGTCATATCCGCTTTGACTTATCCACTTGTTGTAGGGGTAATTGCCATTGGTATTGTCATCTTCTTGCTAAGTTTCGTAGTACCTCGTTTTACTGATATGTTCGCTTCTATGGGGGGCGAGCTGCCACTTATCACTCAGTTCGTTATTGGTCTAGGAGAATTCTTCAAAGTGTACTGGTGGCTATTCTTACTCGTTCCTCTTGTGTCAATTGTTGCATTTAAATATGTTCAGCAGAACAACGAACGCTTTGCTTATTCGGTTGATCTGCTGAAGTTGCGTATGCCGATCTTTGGTCCACTGATGCAAAAGGCTGCTCTCGTTCGTATGACCCGGTCGCTTAGTTCGTTGTTTCATAGTTCTGTCCCCATACTACAGTCCGTTGAAATCACTGAAAAAATCGTAGAAAACCGAGTGATTGAAAAGGTCTTGAAGCAATCTAGAACTTCACTCGCGCGTGGAGAGTCAATGACAGGGCCATTTTCGCATCATTGGATTTTCCCACCACTCGTTACACAAATGATTTCAGTAGGAGAAGAAACAGGTTCATTAGACCATATGCTAGGCAAAGTAGCAGATTTCTACGATTCTGAACTGAACCATACGACCGACCGATTAAAGACACTCATTGAGCCCATCATGATTGCTGTATTAGCAGTGATTGTTGGGACTATAGTCGCATCTATTGCGATTCCGATGTTCTCTCTATTCGAACAAATTAATTAAATGTGAAGAATGTGCAAATTTAACCAATTAAGTGTAGATTTTTACCTATCATTTAACTATAATAAACATAGATTAAGAGAACCGATAGAACATAACGAACGGAAGCGATAAAGGACTATCTGTATATGGGCACTTGGGTAGTCTGGAGCGAGTAGTGCAACCGACCAGAATCTGACCTGCTTATCTTCTAATTTTGGTCGGTTCTTTTATAACTAAACAATTCTCAAAAGGAGAGAGATGCATGATTAAGCGTATGAAACAGTTGTTGAAAGACAACAAGGGTTTTACACTAGTGGAATTATTAGCAGTTATTGTCATCCTTGGAATTATCGCAGCGATTGCAATCCCGGCTATTGGAAGCATTATTAATAATACGGAAGAAGAAGCTCATACTTCGAATGCGTTGAGTATTTTAGATGCTGGTAGAATGGCATTTGCTGCTGACCTTCCGGATGGTGGAGATGATCAATACACAATAACTGAATTGGTTGAAGGAGGATTCTTAGAAGAAGCTCCAGTTAACCCTGAAACTGATGAAGTTTATGATCAGGGGGCTAGCTTTGTTACAGTTACCCAAGATGATGATAACGGTAACGTGACTTATACAGTAACGTTGGCTGGAGTCGATGGTATGACAGACCAAAGCCGTGCAGACTTAACTGGCAGCGAAGATGATAACGATACCGAATAATTAAACACAAGGCAAATCCCTCCTCAGCGAGGGATTTCTTTTTAACTAACAAGATTTTTAATTTAAGAGATAATGACTTAAGTGTAAGGTGCGTAAGCATTACTCGTTAGGGGGAGGGAAAAGGTGAGACTCCCGTGGAATCACGTGCTCCTGAGACCCCACAGAGAGCGAAAGCGAACGAGGAGGCTCAGGAGTGCGTCCACTGGAAAGCGAACCTTTTCCACACCCCCTTCACTTAACTTCCATGCGCACCTATCCATATCTAAAACACAGAATGTAAGTTAATCAGAATCTTCCCCACTGGAGGACACTATGCTTTCTACTATACTAACGGTCTACCTTTTCTTCATCGGCCTTGCGCTCGGGTCCTTTTACAACGTCGTTGGCCTCCGTGTACCAAAAGGGGAGTCAGTCATAAAGGGCCGTTCACATTGTACGACTTGTAACCGTACGCTCAAAGCGTCTGAATTGGTTCCAGTTGTATCCTACCTTCTGCAACGTGGAGCGTGTAAGGGGTGTGGGAGTCGAATTCGTCCTCTCTATCCTGTTACTGAACTTTCCACTGGCTTGTTGTTTGCCGTAAGCTATCTTTCCTTTGGTTTATCAGGGGAGTTTTTTGTTGCCGTGATTTTTATTTCGCTTTTTGCGATTATTTTCGTTTCTGATATGGCCTATATGATTATCCCGGATAAGGTGCTCCTTTTCTTCTTGCCACTCCTTCTTGCAGCTCGTGTCTATACACCCCTGACCCCTTGGTATGATTCACTGATCGGGGCTGTGGTTGGCTTTTTATTGTTGTTCGTCATTATCATGGCAAGTCGAGGAGGGATGGGAGCTGGTGATATGAAGTTATTTGGTGTCATTGGCCTTGTTCTCGGGTGGAAATTAACCCTTCTTGCGTTTTTTTTGTCTACATTATATGGGACAATAGGAAGTATAAGTTTATTAGCATTCAGAATAATAGATCGAAAGAATCCAATTCCATTCGGTCCTTACATCATCCTTGGGTCACTTACGTCTTATTTCATCGGTGATGAGTTACTTGGATGGTACTTGGATTGGTTCCTATAAGGGGGAACGGAAATATGAGTTTGTTAACGTGGAAATCTTCGAAGCAGCGAGTAGTCATGGTGATTAAAGATCATGTATTGCGTTTTCTACATGCAGATGGACCAGAGCTTGAACAGATAAAGTTTATTGGTGAGCGCCGCTTGCCGCGAGGGATTGTACAGGATGGGAAGATTCTAGATGCTCTTTCTTTATCTTCTATCGTAGAGGAACTGGTAGAGCTTTATGATTGGAAGCGGAAGAAATTGTATTTCTGTGTGCCAGATACCGCTGTTGTAATCCGACCATACACAGTTCCTGCAGATTTAAAAGAAGATGAGATTAAAGGGTATTTGTATATGCGGCTTGAGGATAATTTGCATCTCCCATTTGAGAATCCGACATTTGATTATCACATTGTGGAAGAAGGAGACACGGAGAGGCAGCTGTTGCTGTTTGCTTATCCTGATGATCAAGTCAAAGCGTATGAATACATATACAAAGATGCGAAGTTAAAGCCGTTAAAGGCAGACTTATCTTCTTTGTCACTTTATCGACTTTATTACGAATTAGACCGGGCGCAAGGCGATGACCATTTGTTGTCGATTCAGTGGTACGTTGATGCGTGTGTCCTAACGGTCTATCATAACCATCGACCTAGATTTATCCGACATATGAAGTCTTCATTAGATATGGAGCAATGGAATTTCCATCAAGAGTCCTCTATCTACCATTCGGTCTGGAGTGGGGACCCTGAGGTGTATGAAGCGTTTATTGATGACCAACTCACAGAAATTGAGCGTATTATGGATTTCTATCGTTACTCTGTGACACAAGGAGAAGCCGGCATTACAAAGATTCTATTAACGGGCGACCTGCCGAACATGGACGTGCTACGGTCTCAAATGCAAGAGCGATTCCAGCAGCCAGTAGAGGGAATTAAGCAAGAGTTTATGACTAAAGAAGAAGAAGTCATTCCGACTGCATTCACAGATGTAATTGGCTTGGCTCTGAAGTCTTAAGGGGAGGACGCTAGCCATGATGGTGGATATTAACTTTCTTGAAGAAAAAGAAAAGCCAAATATAGCGCCCTATCTTCTTATAGCAGTTGGCGTATTGGTACTCGGACTTGCCTTACTTTTCATTACTTTCGAGAAGAATAGTTTGATAGCCGAAGATAACCAAATCCAAGAGGATATTGTTCAAATAAAAGACCAACAGACTCTTCTAACAAGGGATACCTTAACAGATGTACAGAAGTCACGAAATGAACTGAAGGACACGGTGTCAGAACTAAACCAAGTACTCATCCCTTCTGTACCTGTCTTGAAAGATATGATTTCTCTCTTGCCAGAACGAGGGTTCTTTCTAGAATACCAATTCCAGAAGCCAAATGTACTCACGATGCAAGTTCGCTTTGATGGTATGCAGGATGTGGCAAGCTATACAAATGCACTCACGACGAAATCATATACTGAGGATGTCCAGGTGACGACAATTGATACAACGGCTGTTGAGGAAGGGGACTATTTCGAAACTCTGCCTCGATATGTTGCGGAATTTGAGATGTTACTTAATCCAGTTGCGTCTAGAGCGTTGCTCCAAGTAGAAGAGGAGACAGACGTGGAAGAGGAGGCTGATGAAGGTGAGAATTGATTGGAAACGAGTACATACACTTTATCTCATCATCATCGTGCTCCTCGGAATTGCGACATTCGTTGTAGGGCGTTCATTTATCCTTCAACCTATAAAGGATGATATCGAAACTTCAATCGGAACACTCCAGAGCGAAAAGCAGATCTTACGTACAATGGAGGATAAGGTGAAGGATGATGTCGACATATCGCTTCAGACGTCGAAAGAGCTTCAACGCGTTGTTCCGGTACTTCCAGTTACGGATCAGCTCTTAATTGGTATGGAACGAGCGGAGAATGTATCTGGAAGTTTTATTCGAACGTATGATCACGCTGGTGATAACGAACTAATGGCTGAAGACTTTGATCTTATTGAAGACCAACAAAATGAGGAGCAATCGAGTGAAGATGACGTTGACTTAGAAGAGAGTAATAGCAACGCTATAAAGGAACCAAGTGAAGGAGAGCCTGTCTCACGAGGAAGCGTCCTTGATGGGGTTCACGAAGCAACATTTACGTTGAAGGTGCTGTCTCCAAGTTTTGTTGAGCTCATGTCATTTCTAGAGGAACTTCAAAGATTACCACGACTTGTTAGTATTGATGCGATTACATTTGAAGCGCAGGATGTCGTCACGGAGGAGAATCCTCTAGAATACGAGGTTACGTTATCTGCTTTCTATGTACCTAGCTTAGTAGCTCTACAACCTGAACTTCCACAATATCACTACGCCTCTCCAGCAGGTAAAGAAAATCCGCTTCCGGTTGGGGCAGATGTACCTGTTGGGAACACGTCAACTGATGATGAAAATGAAGAAGAGGATGAAGATCGTGAGATTGAACGTCCCCCATCTGATAATGAAGACCAATCGAATGATGAAGGGGATTCAGATGGGAATAGTAATGACTCCGATGAAGATATAGAAGAACTTTCTTAAGAAGCTTACACGCTTATGTGTGAGCTTCTTTTTTATGAATGAGAACTGGCAACCTTTCACATCCTATTCTCAAGTAATGAGGAGGGGTTAGTATGAGGAAATGGGTCTTGATGGCGCTTATATTCGTTCTGCTTCTTGGTGTAGTCCCGTTCCATGTGGAAGCGGGAATTATTTATGAGACAAGGAAAGGCGATACGTTATATAAGATAGGAGAAGTGTATGGCGCGCGTCCTAATGCTATAGCGGAGTACAATGGCATGCCTGAACAACGGAAGCTTGTGGAAGGGCAAGCACTCATTCTCCCTGGTGATGTATACCATGTTCGTCCAGGGGATACTCTTCATCACCTTGCCATGATCCACCAAACGACTGTTCAGAAATTGGTGGATGTAAACGGGCTACAGGGAAGGGTGATTAGGCCTGGTCAATCGTTGCAGATTCCACAACCAAAGAAAGATGAAGTGTGGACTGGGGCATATTTCTATCCGAAAGACAAAGCGTATAACCAAGAGATGATTCGCTCTCTTGGTAAATACTTGTCCAGTATTTTTACATTTAGCTATAAGCCTTCTTCTGATGGGAAGCTTACGTATATTGACTTAAATGGAGCGAACAAAGAGGCGTGGAATCAAGGGATCTATCCTTATGCCACCGTAACCAATTTATCAGCGGAGGGATTCGACCCAGACTTAGCCCATACGCTCATGTCAGAACCGACTCGTTCCGTGTTTATCGAGAATATTTATCGTATGTTGGACGAGCTTGATTATTTCGGCGTGGTTATTGACTTTGAAGGAATTCACCCAGAAGATCGTCAGCTCTACAATACGTTTGTAGAGGAACTATCGGAACGGCTTGATGTTGGGAAGATGCGCCTTGCATTAGCTGTACCACCGATGCAAGGGGCGACTGTCCCTTCTTATAATGCAGCTTATGACTACAAGACATTAGGGGAGCATGCGGATTATTTGTTCTTGATGACATACGATTGGCATTGGCCGGGTGGTCCGTCTGGTCCCATTGCACCGATTCAAGAGGTGAAGAAGACGCTTGATTTCGCAACTTCCGTCGTCAATAGACAAAAGTTGATCCTTGGGATCCCGATGTATGCGTATGATTGGGTAGTGTCTGATTCTAATAAAGTAACAGCGAAGGCGTACTCCGTTCAGAACGCAATTACTACGTATATCAAGAATGAGAGCACCATTCACTATGATGGAGAAGCCGAAGCACCTTGGTTTCGTTACAAGGATAGCGAGGGGCGGACGCATGAGGTGTGGTTTGAAGACCCACGTAGTCTCGTTGCGAAGTTTGAATTGGTACGAGATTACGACCTTGGAGGAATGGGAGCTTGGCAACTTGATTTCAGTTTGAAGCAGTCTGAATCAATCTTGGAAGAGAGTTTCAACGTGAGAAGAAAATAAAGTATTGTGGCTGGTTATGACGAAAAGACACGTAGACCTCCCGACATAAGTCGCCTTCTTTTTTCCATAGAGTGTGATAGCTTATAAGAAACACAGGAGAAAAGAGGGGATTGTGTGGACAAGCCCAACCAAATCTCGGTACGCATTAATGGGGAAGACTCGTATCTAGAACGGTCGGATGACCCAAAGGAACAAGAATCGAACCGGAAATTGTTTGAGAAAGCTCAAGCCGAGCAAGCTTCTGCTGTTGAAGAAGAACAGGAGGATTCTGACGAGTCCGCACCAACCATTTCAGTCATTGAGCGACCTTCAAAGAAAAAGAAGCGAAGCATTGCTATACCACTCTATGTGAAACAGTTAGCCGTTGCAGGTATTTCCGCCCTCGCAATAGGACTTGTGCTCGGAGTCGTGATGTTACGTTTAATGAGTGCAGCAGGAGGGAATGTCACTGAGGGGGTTCGGAGCGAGGCTGCTGTTCCCGCCTCTCAATATGCAACAACGTCGAACAATCAACCTTTCACCTTTTCAGCTGTAGATGGATACATCGTCCAAGTCGGTGTGTATTCGACTGTCGAAAAGGCTGAAGAATGGCAGCAAGTACTTGTCTCGAAAGGTGTAGAGACTCTTACATGGCAGCAAGATGGACAAGTTACGCTTGTGGCAGGTGTGGCTCCCTCTTTAGACCAGGCACAGAAAATAGGGGACGCACTCAAGACGAAAGGCGTAGAGACGTATTCAAAATCATGGTCCGTCCCATCGGTAGATGCATCTGTTTCTCAAGCAGAAGGTAGCTGGGTGCAGGAAGGAATGAACGTGTGGGCAAACCTTGTAACAGAAGCAACTACGGGGAGTGAACAGCTCGGTGTGAATCCTTCTATTGAGAAGTGGCTCCAAGGTATGCCTGATGAAACGAGGGAAGCTGCATTGCCGTTACGTGATGAATTTAAAGAACTCGCGACTCTTTCACAGAGTTATGATGGAAATCCGACAGAAGCAGGATTAATGGATATACAGATGAAGTTAGTAGGCATTTGGAAGAGCTATGAAACCTATCTTCAAAAGAGCTAATCTGGATCCATATGCAGATTAGCTCTTCTTCTACTATAAGATTTCAACGTTCCGAGGTTGATGAACCCCTATCCTTTAAACTAGCGAAATGAAAAGTGTGGATTAAGATTGTGTAAAGTTGTTAAAAACTTACTTTTCACACGTTGGGTTCTTGCTCCAAAACAGGTATGATGTACATACCCTATTACACGAACAAAACTGATTAAAAGGATGATTACATGAAACAATTGATTTTAGCATCTTCTTCTATTCGTAGAAAAGAACTGCTACAACAAGCTCAGCTCTCATTTGACGTACAACCGCATCCGGTTGACGAAGCGAAAGTTCGCGCAAAGAATCCTCACGACCTCGTGCATCAGCTCGCGGAATTAAAGGGGCGTGCGCTTCATTTAGAGAATGATGACCAAGTTGTCATTAGTGCAGATACCGTCGTCTATGCTGACGGTGAGGTACTTGGAAAGCCATCAACGAAGCGTGAAGCATATGATATGCTCCTTAAACTGAGTGGAGGAACGCATGAGGTTTACACAGGAGTTATGCTTCGTTCCACTGAGCAAGAGCAATTCATCGTAGAGAAAACAACGGTTGAGTTCTGGCCTCTAACGAAAGAAGATATTGAATTCTACATCGAAACTGGAGATCCTTTTGATAAGGCGGGCGGCTATGGGATTCAAACGGCTGGCGCTGTACTTGTTAAAGGAATTAAAGGAGATTATAACAACGTGGTTGGGCTTCCGTTAGCACGCGTCGTACGCGCCCTTCGTTCATTTGATATTTATCCAAGCTTGCCGCTTGCCTCCGTTTAATAGGGAACGTATTGGAGGAGGTTACATTGTGTCAACTGAACAACCGTTGTTGTTAAAGCATGTCCCCCAAGAAGATCGTCCTAGAGAACGGATGGTTCGCTTGGGGGCAAGTCATTTATCGAACCAAGAGCTACTTGCCATTCTGCTCGGAAGCGGCACACGCCATGAGTCCGTGATGGCGTTATCAAGCCGGGTATGGGCGCATTTCGAAGGGATTGCCCTTTTGAAAGATGCGACCATTGAAGAATTGACGGCCATTAAAGGAATTGGTCATGCGAAAGCCATCATGGTAAAGGCAGCCCTTGAGCTCGGTAAAAGGATCCACTCTCATAAAGTCCTCGACCGCTACATCATTAAGAGTCCTGAAGATGGTGCTGATTATGTTATGGAAGAGATGCGTCACCTTCATCAGGAACACTTCGTCTGTTTATTCCTCAATACAAAGAATCAGGTTCTTCATAGACAAACCGTCTTTATTGGAAGCTTAAATGCGTCCATTGTACACCCGCGAGAAATCTTCAAAGAAGCTGTTAAACGGTCAACTGCGTCCATCATCGTGGCGCATAACCATCCGAGCGGAGATCCAACGCCCTCCCAAGAAGATATTCTTGTGACAAAGCGCCTCATGGAATGTGGGAAAATGCTTGGAATTGAAGTGTTGGACCATCTTGTAATTGGAGATCGAAAGTTTGTATCCCTAAAGGAAAAGGGGTATCTTTAGTAGCTAAATCTCCCTCGTTGTAGGTGCGTGCGAAGGGATTAGGAAATTTATCCTCTCCTAATAAAAAGCCTTCTCGTACCACTATCTATTTTCTAGCATTTTTCGTATAATAAAATAGGACGAATTATATTAACAGCGCCAAGCAAGAGTTTCTTTCTTGTATTGGCGCTTCTTAACGTTCGTTTTTCACTTCACAATGAACATAATAACAAAGTATACATCTTGCGTTGATAAAAGAAAGGGAGATTGAAGTGGCTCGATTAGGATTCTCACAAGACTTAGGGATTGATTTAGGAACAGCGAACACGCTCGTATTTTTAAAGGATAAAGGGGTCGTTGTGCGCGAGCCAACGGTAGTAGCCCGTAATAATGAATCTGGGGATATTGAAGCCGTTGGTAGTTCGGCAAAGAATATGATTGGACGTACGCCTTCGAACATTTCGGTCATTCGCCCAATGAAAGATGGCGTAATTGCTGACTATGATACGACTGCATCAATGATGAAGTATTACATTAAACAAGCACAGAAGAATCGTTCTGCATTTGCTCGTAAACCGAACGTGATGGTATGTGTTCCTTCTGGAATTACAATGGTTGAAGAACGTGCTGTCATTGATGCTACGAAGCAAGCCGGAGCGAAAGAAGCCTATCCGATTGCAGAACCATTTGCTGCCGCTATTGGAGCAGGATTGCCTGTATGGGAACCGACTGGTAGTATGGTGGTAGACATCGGTGGAGGTACAACAGAAGTAGCGGTTATTTCACTAGGTGGAATTGTCACTAGTCAATCCATTCGTGTAGCAGGAGATGAAATGGATGATTCTTTAATCCAATACATCCGAAAGCAGTACAATATGATGATTGGGGAACGTACGGCTGAGAGCATTAAGCTTGAGATTGGTACAGCTGGTAAACCAGAAGAAAATCTTGAAATTGATATCCGTGGTCGTGATTTGTTGACTGGACTTCCGAAAACGATTCAAATTACATCTGAAGAAGTTTCAGCTTCCTTTAAGGATACAGTCGACCAAATCGTAGAAGCTGTGAAGATTACGCTTGAGAAGACACCACCTGAACTTGCAGCGGACATTATGGATCGTGGCATTGTGTTGACAGGCGGTGGCGCACTTCTTCATAACTTAGATACGGTAATCAGTGAAGAAACTCAAATGCCTGTGTTCGTTGCAGAAGACCCACTTGATTGTGTTGCAATTGGTACTGGTAAGTCACTAGAGTACATTCATCATTTCCGCTCGCAGCCAAATGTAGCTTCCCGAACTAGCAAGGATTAAGTAGGTGTAATACATGCCATCGTTTTTCCGGAACAAGCGTCTCGTATTGCTCTTGTTAAGCTTTATGGTCTTAGTGATTCTCATTGGTTTCACGATGCGTGACCGTGATGAGGTAACAAAGCCTGAAGAACTGACCCGTGATGCCATCGGTTGGGTGCAAGGCGTCTTCAATACGCCTGTCCAATGGGTGAGTGGCATCGTGACAAATGTGCAAGATATTCGGGACGTTTATGAAGAAAACAAAATCTTAAAGGCACGACTCGCAGAAAATAAAGCACTCATTGCAGAGAATCAGGAACTGCAGAACGACTTAGATGAACTTCGTAGTTTGTTAGATTATCAAGAATCATTACGAGACTATGAACCAACAAAGGCAACGGTTGTTTCTCGTAGTCCTGAGAATCGATACCAGCAAATCACCATCAACAAAGGTACCCGAGATGGTGTTCAGTCCAATATGGCCGTGATTACAGGAGATGGATTGGTTGGAAAGGTGCAAGCGGCTTCATCCTTCACCTCAACAGTCCAGCTTGTAAGTGGCTTTGATATGACCAGTCTGATTCATGCAGCCATCGCGTCAGAGGAGAAGCAGTATGGTCTTGTTAAAGGCTATGATGAACAGACGGAAACCTTGTTATTGAAAGACATTCCTGACGATGCTGAAGTGAAGAAAGGCGAAGAGGTTACAAGCTCTGGGCTTGGTGGCGTGTTCCCTGAAGGTCTTCCGATTGGAACAATCGAGAAGGTAGAGATGGATGACGATGGGTTAACTCAAACTGCCTACGTGAAACCATTCGCGAACCTTTACGATTTTAGCACTGTGTTTGTCATCGATCGTGAATTGTTTTCACCTCAGCTTGACGGTACAGAAAGAGAACAGCAAGAAGGAGAGGATGAACAATGAAGCGATACTACGCTCCGCTAATCTTGTTCATCTTGCTCATCTTAGAAGGGACAGCAGTAAATTTCCTGCCTTCGTTATGGGCGGATTCTGGAACGATTATTACCCCGCATTGGCTTTTAATCGTTCTAGTCTTTATGGCCATGTTTTATGATTTTGATTACACATACTTTTGTGTGATTTACGCTGCAATCTTTGGTTTTCTATTCGATTTGGTTTATACAGACGTACTGGGCGTTTATATGTTCATGTATGGAATTGTGATTTATATCATACACGGCATAAAACGCATGCTTCATACGAACATCTTTGTGGCGTTGCTGCATGTGACGATAGCAGTCACATTAGCAGACGCAGGCGTGTATCTCCTCTATTCCTTTATAGGAGAAGCAGAGATGGTATGGCAAAACTATTTACTCGTACGTTTAGTCCCTACGTTGCTTGCTAATCTAGTATTTGCACTGATTGCGTATCCGTTTCTTTATGAACGATTAGATGAGTGGGGCGAAGAACATTTATCAACGAAAAAAACGGTGTAAAAACGATTCATCGTTTGAAAATAGAGTAGTTTGAGGTGAACTTCCGTGAGTGACAAAAAACCAATTGTTACGATAAAAGGGACAAAAGATGGTTTAAGTTTACATATCGATGATCATTGCTCTTTTGAAGAAGCGATGAAAGAGTTGGACCGTAAACTATCCAGTAATTACATCGAAGAAGACCAACCTTTAATATCGGTGAATATACACGTTGGCAATCGTTACGTAACAGATGAGCAGGCCGATCGCCTAAGAGATTTAGTTCGCGGTCACCACAAGCTTGTCATTCATTCGATTGAATCCAATGTGATTACGAAAGATGAGGCGCATGAATGGCATAAAGACCGAGAAGTCACTCCGGTCATTAAAGTCGTTCGAAGCGGTCAGGTTATGGAGGTTGAGGGCGACCTTCTCCTTGTCGGTGATGTCAATCGCGGGGGACGAGTCGTAGCAACTGGGAACATTTATGTAATGGGGAATTTGCGTGGAATTGCGCATGCAGGGGTGAACGGCAATCGTTCAGCCATCATTGCAGCATCTTATATGAAACCTAGCCAGCTTAGGATTGCAGATTACATTAGTAGAGCTCCCGACTATGATGAAGAACCTGAAGGGGATTACATGGAATGTGGATATGTTGACCTTCATCAAGAGAAGATTCTCATCGATCGTCTGCAACTTCTCTCGCAAAAGCGCCCTGACTTGAAGGGGTTAGAAAGGAGAATTCTAAATGGGTGAGTCTATTGTAATCACATCAGGTAAAGGTGGCGTTGGAAAGACAACGACAACGGCCAATTTAGGTACTGCCTTAGCCTTAATGGGGAAAAAAGTGTGTCTGGTTGATACAGATATCGGCCTCAGAAATTTAGACGTTGTGATGGGCCTTGAAAATCGGATTATTTATGACATTGTTGATGTCATCCAAGAGCGATGCAAATTGAAGCAGGCGCTCATTAAAGATAAACGTTTTGAAGAGTTGACTTTGTTACCGGCAGCCCAAACAAGTGATAAAACAGACCTTACTCCAGAAGGAATGTTAGCGATTGTTCAAGAACTGAAGCAGGACTATGATTACATATTAATAGATTGTCCGGCGGGAATTGAGCAAGGGTATAAAAACGCAGTAGCAGGAGCGGACAAGGCGGTTGTCGTGACCACTCCTGAGAAATCATCTGTCCGTGATGCGGACCGAATTATCGGCCTTCTCGAGCAGGAGGAGCATATTGAACCTCCTCGCTTAATTGTAAACCGAATTCGCAACCACATGGTTCAGAATGGTGACATGCTTGATGTGGATGAGATTGTAAATGTCTTATCTATTGAATTATTAGGAATTGTAGCGGATGACGACCACGTGATTAGTGCTTCAAATAGCGGTGAGCCTGTGGCGTTTCAACCCAACACAAAGGCTTCAGTAGCTTACCGGAACATTGCTCGCCGAATCCTTGGAGAATCGGTGCCGCTTCAATCCTTAGATGAGGACAAAGGTGTGTTGGCTAAAGTGAAACGTTTCTTTGGTCTTCGCGCGAAATAGTAAAACATAAGCTCTTGTTCGGTGTATGCCGAATAAGAGCTTATTTTGTATGGAATGGTAGCGCATATCTACTTGAGTTCCTTCATAGACTTGTACAAAGCATAGGACAAGGGATGAGGGGAAGCTATGAAAAGGGATATTCGTGACGTTCGTAAAAGCATTGCGAAACGAAAGCAAGTACGCGGTCTAAACGGCAAGGAAGAACAGAAAACGATTCACCCTTCACACGTCTCCTACTTGCAAGAAGAAGAGAGGCATGGGTATATGCCATTTACAACAGGGGAGCCAGACCCAACTCGTGCAAAGGATGGGAAGCTTGTGTCTACGTTGCTCGTTCAATCCGTCTGTGCAGCAGTTCTGTTTTTAGGAGTGGCAACACTCTTTCGCTCTGATGTGGAGTTTCTTGAGAAGCCGAAATTATGGGCAGAGAGGACGCTGACAGAAGATTTTCAGTTTGCTACTGTGAATAGTTGGTACGAGGACAAATTTGGAGAACCGCTAACGTTCTTACCAAATGATCAAGCTCAAGCACCCCTCCCGGCTCAGTCATCCGATACGTATGCGCTCCCTGTAGCAGGAACAATCACCGAAACGTTCGAGATGAATGGGCAAGGGATTGTCATTGAAACAACTCAAGAAGAAGATATTTATGCGACAGATGAGGGCGTTGTCACGTTCGCTGGAAAGACAGAAACGACAGATAATACAGTCATAATTCAACATGCTGATAAGAGTCAGTCCTACTACGGCTATTTATCTAGCATTAACGTCCATCAATACGAGAATGTGGACCAGTCCACCCCAATTGGGAAGACAACGGCTGGTGAGAATGGAGAGCAACAACACGTCTACTTTGCCATTAAAAAAGGGGATCAGTTTATCGATCCAGTAAAGGTGATGCAGGTTGATGAACAACCTTAAAGTATTTCACATTCATCCGCTTATGTGGTTCATCGTTGCGGTAGCATTGATGACCGGTTCCTTTGCGCAGTTAGTCGTCATCTTTTCAATTGTATTTATTCATGAATTGGGCCATTACGGAATGGCTCTTTTTTTTCGGTGGCGTATTCAATCGGTTATGCTTTGGCCTTTCGGTGGGGTCATGAAAACAGACGAACATCACTCGCGACCTTTCAAGGAGGAGCTGTTCGTCGTACTTAGTGGTCCTCTTCAACATGTATGGATGTATGGGGTTATCGCTTTACTTGGTGTGTTCCAAGTGTTTACGGATTCATTGATTCAAGCTATGTATACCTACAATACAGTCATCCTTTTGTTCAACCTTCTCCCAATATGGCCGTTGGATGGAGGGAAACTATTTTTCTTAGTGCTTTCATATCTGAAGCCATTTCCGAAAGCTCAACAGGATGTTCTAGTCTGTTCCTTGTTCACATTAGTGACGGCTTTAGCCTTGTGTACATTTGTGTTTCCGTTTACGTTAAATCTTGTTCTCCTCATTGCTTTTCTCATGTGGGAAAATTGGATAGAATGGAAACAACGCCATTACGGGTTTTTGCGGTATTTATTGCGGCGACATGAAGAACGGGCAGAACGGGTGAAAGGAATAGAGCCATTGTATGTCCCATTTGATATGACGCTCACTGAAATCTTCCAGAAATTCCGGCGTGGCATGCGACACCAAATCTATGTCACAACGTCTGATGGGAATCGCGTCATGCTTGATGAGAATGAATGCATGTATGCCTATTTCACATTAAAACGTTCTCAGGCGAAAGCATCGGATCTTGTTCAATGGTTTGGGACTTAGAACGTATTTATCGACATAAAGGAAGTAGAGATATGAAGCACATGTATATACACACCCTTGCCACAGAGAAGTGGGCAGTGGTAACAGAAGGGCGAGACATTGTAGACCTCGTTGTAGAGCGTCCTTCAAAAGCGAGTCTTGTAGGAAACATTTATCAGGCTCGGGTCATTAACGTTGAGAAAAGTTTGGACGCTGGGTTCGTAGATTATGGGGAAGAGAAGTTTGGGTTCTTAAAGCGCACTGAGATTCCAGAAGCTCGGCAACATGGACTACCCATTGAAAAGGCTGTTCATGAAGGTCAAGCTCTGTGGGTCCAAGTAACAAAAGATGCGTATGATTCAAAAGGCGCTCAAGTCACAGCTAATGTGACTTTACCTGGGCGCAATATGGTCTATCTTCCGTTTGGGGGATATGTAGCCATGTCTAGAAAGTTTCAGCAAGAAGAGCGCGAACAGCTTACATCTATCTTTAATGAGAAGTTGGGCGATGGAGAAGGACTTATTGTACGTACCTCTGCGAAAGATAGAGACGAAGATGCGCTGTTAAATGAGTTACAACAACTGAGGAAGGATTGGGAGGAGATTACTTCTACTCCTAACAAGAAGCCTCCATTTATCGTGTACGAGGATAACGAAATTCCAAACCGCTTATTGAGCAGGTATCGCCCTGAGGAGATAGAAGGAATCTTCGTAGATGAAGCGGAAATAAAGCAAGCTATTGTGAGCAAGTATTCTGAATTTCCAACACCAGTACTTCAAAGTGAATTAGAAGCATCGTTGCCAATCTCATTTACGGCTATTCGTGAACGGATTGTCCAACGGAATGTTCCGTTGAAGAATGGGGCAGAGCTTATCATTGACCGCACCGAAGCGATGACCGTCATGGATGTGAATACGGCGAAGCGGACAAAGACGGCTCACAAGGGGATGAACACACTTGAGACGAACCGTCTTGCTGCTACAGAAGCGGCCCGCCAAATTCGTCTTAGAAATCTATCTGGTATTATCGTCATTGATTTCATTGATATGAAGAATGAACAAGAGCGGGCACAAGTTATCCATACCATGAAACAGGAGTTGAGAAAGGATCGAATTCGTACGGAGGTGTATGGGTTTACAAGGCTCGGTATATTAGAGTTAACTAGGAAGCGAGAGTCTGTATCATTGCCCCTTCTCTTTCTCGAAGAATGGAATTCAACTGTTTCAGCAGAGTCCCATGCGTATGATTGGGAGCGAGAATTATGGTCGTATCGCCGCAACGACCAAGATGTGATGTTGTATGAAGCGCGCCCTGATGTAGTTGAAGCATTTCACAATTCCATAGACTTAAAAAAATTACAATCTCATCTTTACAAAGAAGTCTATGTACTGAATAATAGGGAAAGTGATGTTCCATATCGAATCCGCTATGTGGGCAATAAAGACAGCATGAAAGAACGTCCGTTTTACAGCGATTCCGCTGTTGACAGGATGTTATGATAATGGTAACATCAATATGTTATGTCTCGTAGCACCAAGTGCTACAACCGCTCAAAACAGGTCTTTAAGTCCTTCGGGGCACCTGCATGGCGAGTCTGAGTGCAAGAGGAGGTGCAAGTATATGTACGCTATTATTGAAACTGGTGGCAAGCAGATCAAAGTAGAAGAAGGTCAAACAATCTACGTTGAGAAGCTAGAAGCTACTGATGGTGAATCCGTTAAGTTCGACAAGGTACTTGTAGTAGGTGGCGACGAAACGAAAGTCGGCGCTCCTTACGTAGAAGGTGCTTCTGTAGAAGCTTCTGTTGAAAAAACAGACCGCGCTAAGAAGATCACTGTATTCAAATACAAGCCTAAGAAGAACTACAAGCGTAAACAAGGTCACCGTCAACCATACACGAAGCTTACTGTTAACAAAATTAACGGTTAAGGTAGTAACGGATGATTGAAGTTACATTTACTCGCAAAGAAAATTCCATTGTAGCTTTCGAGCTTAGTGGACATGCAGAGAGTGGTCCTTATGGTTACGATCTAGTCTGCGCTGCTGTGTCTGCTGTTTCTTTTGGAACAGTGAACGCCATCGTAGAACTATGTGAATTTGAACCTATTATTGAGCAGGGAGGAGAAGGTGGATACCTTCTGGTAGAACTACCGAAATACCTTACTGCCACTACTCAAGAAAAGGCTCAAACCTTAATTGAGGGAATGTGGGTTTCATTGCGAACAATTGAACGTGACTATGGACAATATATTACCATCTCTTCAAAATAAGGAGGTGCAAAGCCATGCTACTTCGTCTAGATTTGCAATTCTTCTCTCAGAAGAAAGGTGCAGGTAACACGAAAAACGGTCGTGATTCCATTTCCAAGCGTTTAGGAGCTAAACGTGCGGACGGCCAACTCGCTACTGCAGGAGCAATCCTTTACCGCCAACGCGGTACGAAAATTTACCCAGGTAACAACGTGGGTATTGGTGGCGATGACACACTATTCGCTAAAGTTGACGGTGTGGTTAAGTTCGAACGCGTCGGACGTAACCGCAAGAAAGTTAGCGTATACCCTGTAGCTCAAGAAGCGTAAATCAGGTAAAGAACTCTAGCCTTCTGGTTAGGGTTCTTTTTTATTTTATTCAACCTTTCATGAAGCTGTGGTAGGGAGCGTTGTACGAATTGTAGAGGGACGTGAGCCTTGCCATAGATAGCGCGGATAGATGACCGATTTAATGAGAATGTTTGCAAAGGTTCGTAACGACAGTTCCACACAGAACGCTGGAAATTGAAAACCGATTGTGGTTTATTTATTTTTCCTTCGTATATTTGCTATAATCTTAGTTAAATGATTGGTAAGGGAGCGGGAGTTATGAAGGCGGATGAAGTGACTTACCTATTGCGTCATTACCGGCATGATTGGATGAACCAACTTCAGTTAATTAAAGGCTATGCCTCAATGGATAAGCTAGATAAGGTGAAAGAAAAAGTGAACGAGATTGTCACGCAGTCCCAACAAGAGTCGCATTTGATGAACCTAAAAGCAGACAGAGTGACCTTGTGGATACTTCGCTTTAACACTCTACATGATCAGTTTCGCCTTACCTATACGGTAGAGGGGCAGGCGGATCTTTCCTCATATGACTACACTCTTTCACTAGCACTCCAATCAGCTTTTGATACCATTCAAAGCAATGCGAATGAACATTCCTTGTATAAAGGAAGTATCATGTTTCAATTAGAAGATGAGCGTCGTGTGTCTCTTTCTTTCACAGGAGACTTCCTTAAGAGGGAATTAGATTGGAAACCTTTGGAGAATCTACCCATGGTCGACTACACTAGTTACAGAAACGACGACGAATCAACAACTTACACGATATTATTTGACCTTAATGAGAGGTGATCCACATGTTTGTCGATGCAGTTAATGTATACGTCAAAGCAGGAGATGGAGGTAACGGGATTGTTGCCTACCGTCGTGAAATTTATGTACCAAAAGGTGGTCCAGCTGGCGGCGATGGAGGCCGTGGCGGCGACATCGTATTTGAGGTTGATGAAGGCTTAAATACGTTAATGGACTTCCGCTACAAGCGCCACTTTAAAGCAAAACGTGGTGAAAATGGACAAGGGAAAGGGCAGCACGGCAAAGGAGCCGATGATTATGTCATTCCAGTCCCTCCAGGTACGACAGTAAAAGATACAGATACGGGTGAGGTTATTGCAGACTTAACCGAGCATCAACAACGTGCAGTCATTGCACAAGGAGGGCGCGGAGGTAGAGGGAACATGCGATTTGCATCACCTCGAAACCCAGCACCTGAAATTGCGGAGAACGGAGAGCCAGGTATTGAGCGTAACGTTTCATTGGAGCTTAAACTGATGGCAGACGTCGGTTTAGTCGGATTCCCGAGTGTAGGGAAATCAACGTTACTCTCCACGGTAAGTGCCGCAAAACCGAAGATTGCAGAATATCACTTCACTACATTAGCTCCGAACTTGGGTGTTGTAGAAACAGCTGACCAACGTAGTTTTGTCATGGCTGACTTGCCAGGACTTATTGAAGGGGCGCACGAAGGTGTAGGGCTTGGACATCAATTCTTACGCCACGTTGATCGTACCCGCCTAATCGTTCACGTTGTCGATATGGCAAGTATGGAAGGTCGCGATCCATACGAGGATTATAAAACAATTCGACAAGAGCTCGTTGAGTATGACGAGAAAATGCTTGAGCGACCTGAAATCGTTGTAGCAAGCAAGATGGATATGCCAGGAGCAGAAGAGAACTTGCAAGCCTTTAGAGAACAACTGGGCCAAGATCTCACAATCTTCCCGATTTCTTCTGTCACGAGAGACGGATTGAAAGAGCTTCTCTTCACAGTCGCTGATAAGCTAGAGGAGATTCCTAAAGATACAACTCCAATTGAGGAGAAAGAAGAGCGCGTCATTTACCGCCACCAAGAGAAAGAGAAGCCGTTCACGATTAGTCGCGAAGACGATGGTGCCTTCGTTCTTAAAGGGGCAGAACTTGAGAAACTCTTCAAGATGACAGACTTTACTCGTGACGAAACGGTGAACCGCTTTGCTCGTCAACTTCGTAGCATGGGAGTCGACGATGCCCTTCGCGAACGCGGTGCAGAAAATGGCGATATCATTCGCATCTTAGACTACGAATTCGAATTTGTAGAATAAAGTCGGTGAATGAGGTGGAAATATGGAGGAGAAAGAAGAACAGTTTTTTCTAGTGCGTAGTGATGTCCTTCCAGAATCTATGCAGAAGACGCTTGAAGCAAAGGCGTTGCTTGAGCGAGGAAAGGTCCATTCTGTTCATGAAGCGGTGCAACGTGTTGACCTAAGTCGGAGTGCTTTCTATAAGTATAAAGATGCTGTATTCCCGTTCCATGCAATGGTGAAAGAGAAGATGATTACACTATTCTTTCACTTGGAAGACCGCTCAGGTACACTTTCCCAGTTGCTTCAGATGGTAGCAGATTCAGGATGTAACGTATTAACCATACACCAAACGATTCCGCTACAAGGAAAGGCGAACGTAACCCTTTCTTTGAACACGAGTGGAATGCATATGAATATAGAAGAGTTGATGCAACAATGTCGACGTCTTGATTTCGTCGATCGTGTTGAAGTATTGAGTAGTGGTGCGTAGCTAAGGGGGATTCATTTTGTCAAAAGTGGGATATTTAGGACCAAAAGGAACGTTCACACATCAAGCGGTTCATGCGTTGTTCGACCAGCATGAGTTCTTGAGCTATCGGACTATCCCGGAGTGTCTTGATGCTGTAGAAAAAGGTGAGATTGATGTAGGTGTCGTTCCACTTGAGAACACGATTGAAGGTACAGTACATTTAACGATTGATTACCTCATTCACCATGTAGATCTTCCAATTGTGGCTGAAGCGGATTTGCCAATCGAGCAACATTTACTTGTACCACATTCATTTGATGGGGACTTGTCTAAGGTGGAGGCCATCTATTCACATAGTCATGCCGTAGCTCAGTGCCATCAGTTTATTCACCATCAATGTGAACGAGCAGAAGTGGAATATTCTACGTCAACTGGAGAAGCTGCTCGTATGGTAAATGAAAAGGGCGGCAACATTGCTGCAATTGGGAACCGCCAGGCGGCAGAAGAGTACGGATTGAAGGTACTGAGGGAGAACATCCACGACTACCCAAATAATCATACTCGATTTGCCGTTGTCCAAAAAGGAAGCGAACCAATCGAAATGCGTGAATTACGTGAAGTCAATCGTAAAACGACTATTTCAGTTACGTTGCCTAGTGATTATGCAGGTGCACTTCACCAAGTTCTTTCTGCATTTTCATGGCGTCGAATGAATCTCTCTAAAATTGAATCAAGGCCTATGAAAACAGGCTTAGGGAACTATTTCTTTATCATCGATGTGGACCAACCTTATGATGGAGTTCTCTTCCCGGGAGTGCAAGCTGAATTACAAGCTCTAGGTTGTGATTTGAAGGTGCTTGGGACGTACCCTTGTTTCCATCTGGCAACAGCCTCATCTAAAGAAGCAACTACGGATTAATCCGTAGTTGCTTCTTTTTTTAGGCTTTTTCATCAACTTTTTAAATGCTTAAGCATATCTTGTATTGAGTTAGTCTGTTACAGGAGCAAGAGCATAACAGAAGGAAGGGAGTAACCACTGTGAAAATTCATGTTGTCCAAAAAGGCGATACCCTGTGGAAGATTGCCCAAAAGTATGGTGTCAACTTCGAACAGTTAAAAGAAATGAATACGCAGTTATCCAATCCCGACATGATCATGCCGGGAATGAAGATTAAAGTTCCCGCCGATTCAAAGCCGGTGAAGAAGGAATACGCTAAGAAAGAACAGCCCAAGTACCCATCAGAACATCCTTATAAAGATACGTCTCCAAAGCCGCTACCTGTGATTAAGGAAGAGAAGAAAACGGCACCTAAAGAAATGCCTAAACCGAAGGAGCAACCTAAAATGGAAAAACCAATGATGCCGATGATGCCGAAGATGCCACAGCCGAACATCACGATGCCAATTTCTATGCAGTTCCCGACAATGGAACAGCAAATGCAAAACCACTACACAACGGTCAATCTTCCCCAAATGCCTGTTCAACCGAAAGAAGAACCAAAGGAAAAGCCAGCGGAAGCTGTAAAGGGAGTTAGTGAACAACCACAGCAAATGCCGATGCCAGAACAGCCAGTCTATTATTACTACACCATGCCATGTCTGCCTTGTCCGCCGCATCCGTGCCATCCATGTCACCCATACATGATGCCGTATCACGGATATTACGACCAACAACAAATGATGCCTTATGGCTATGGTATGGAAGAATCATCTGATGAGGGAATGCAAAACCAGGTTGCAGGAGCTTATCAAGGCCAGGCAGGCGATTGTGGCTGCAATGACCCATACGGAGGGTATGGAGGTCACATGATGCAACAGCCTTATGGCTATCCGTCTTATGGAATGATGCCGCAACAAGGAATGATGCCTGGGCAGATGAATAACGGCAATCCAATGTTTGACCAGCAAGGACAAATGGGGCAAATGATGCCAGGTGGCAACAACATGGGCGGATTTGATCCTTCACAACAAGGTGGAAATGGAATGAATCCTTTCGGGGCGTTCAATATGCCTCGCTTTGAGGAAGATGAATAAGCCCTCATACTTTCCTTATGAAGGAAGCGGAGAGACGTTGCCCTACCATCGTCTCTCTGCTTTTTTATATAAGGAAGGGGGGCTTCTTGTACATAAGCTTAAACGACTTAAAATGCATCTCTTTGACATCGAAACATCGTATGGGAAATTTATTCTAAAACGACACTTGTCGCTTCATAAGGTGAACCTACAGTGGGAGCTATTTGAGAGCCTTCCTTCGTCAACGGGTATTGTTCCGTTCGAACACTTTCCAAACGGAAGGACGTATCTCACACGATACAATGACGGTTGGACGATTAGTCGATGGATGCCTGGGAGCGTATTGACTTATACTAGACGGGATGATGCGATGCTAGCGCGTGAGGCAATTCGCAAGTTTCACTCGGTATCGAACGGCCTTATCTTGCCATCCTCTAAATGGAGACCGCCTTTATGTATGCTTTGGAAGAATAGGTTTGAGCGGTTTCTAACAAGTGAACAACTCTTTAGAAAACATGGAAAAAAAGATGTCTTTCAGTCCATTTACACGTACAGTGCTGCGAGTTTAAAGAGATTCAGCGTTTTGGACTGGGCGTCGATTCACCACCGCTCAAGAACAAAGTGGAACCATGGGGACGTAGCGGCGCATAACTTTCTTACTAATAAGGATGAGGTCTGGATGTTGGATTTTGATTTGTTACACGAAGGTCCTCATGTTTATGACTGGATTCAATTTGGACAACGACAATTACCTTATTGTACAGATGTAACAGAGTTAGCTAGCCTAATGGGAGAGTGGTGGACGGATGCCATCTGGCAGAGGGGCATGGTCTTTCCAGCGGACATTCTTCGAGAGTTCAATCGCGGCTTAGGTGAACATGGCATAGATGAAATCGCCAAACTTAAGCATTTGGAGTTTCAGTGGAAGCGGCGACTTGAATTTGTAGACTCTTTCACAAATATGGTAAGATAAACTATCCTAAACAAGAGAGGAAGACGATGCACATGCAGAAAAAAATTGATCAATTAGTAGAATGGCTTCAACAGCAAGTGAATGGTGCTGGCTTGAACGGTGCACTAGTCGGCGTGAGTGGTGGCATAGACTCTGCTGTTGTCGCTCATCTTATTAAACGTGCGTTTCCGAACGATTCATTAGGGGTGATTATGCCTTGTAAGAGCAACCCAGGAGATCAAGATGCGGCTCATAAAGTAATTGATAGCTGTGAAATTGACCATCTAACGGTTGACTTAACAGAAACACATGAAGTGATGTTCTCAACAATTGCAGAACAACTGAAACAAAAGGAAACATATGAAGAAAGCCAAGAACGTTTAGCAGACGCGAACCTACGAGCTCGTCTTCGTATGAGTACGTTATACACAGTTGCAACCAACCACAAATACTTAGTTGTAGGTACGGATAATGCCGCAGAATGGTACACAGGTTACTTCACGAAGTATGGAGATGGTGGGGTTGACCTTGTCCCACTCGTTCACTTTACCAAAGGCGAGGTAAGAGAACTGGCACGCGAATTAGGCGTTCCAAGTGAAATTGTAGAAAAGCAACCAAGTGCTGGTCTTTGGGAAGGTCAAACGGATGAGAAAGAAATGGGTGTCACGTACGATACGATTGATGCGCACTTAAAGGGAGAAGAAATCCCTGAAGATGACCGCAAGATTATTGAGGACATGCATCGTAAAACAGAGCATAAGCGCAATTTAGCGACCGCTCCACCGAAGTTCTAAGCTTCGACCATAAGTTTACAGCTTTAAATTAGCCTCCCTTATTCATACTAGTGACTAAGGGAGGCTTTTCTAATGAAGAAGATTGTAACCCTTGTGGTACCTCTAACCTTAATGCTGACGGGCTGTGGAGGTGGGGATGAAGCGGTGCAAGAAGGGAAAGACAGTAGTGGAACAGACGCTTATTATGGGAAGTTTGAGTCGAAAGATGAGGGTGTGAAACGCCTAAGTCGTTCCATGGATGAAACAGAAATCGATCCTTCTGCAGTCGATCACAGCGCACCGAAAAAACGGACCCCACTCAATGACCCAGAGGCTGATTCTTACAACAATGAAGAACTGGCTCAAGAAGGTAGGGCATTAGAAGCCCATCTGACACAGTCCCCCTACGTAACTCATGCGCAGGTAGTCGTAACGAACGATACCATCTATGCGAACGTGAAGGAGCGTATGCGTGCTGGGATGACCCGCGTGGATGTTGTGAATATGGTAGAGAGGGAATTGAAGCAGCTAGCACAAGAGAAAGAAATAATTGTATTTTCCGCAAATGAATCCCATTGGGGACGTAAGAAAGATGATAAAGCTCGACCGAATCAACGTTTAACAGATGACCAGTTAAGAGAAGAGCTCAATCATTTCTATAATTCAGAAGAAGAATGACAACAACCCTCGTGAGAAACGGGGGTTGTTTCTGTGTTCGGTCCTGTTTTCTCCTTTATGTCGATATGTTATATTAAAGAGTAGTATAACTTTGGATGATGAGAGGAGAATGTCCCATGGCAGGTCACTCCAAATGGGCAAATATAAAGCATCGTAAAGGTGCACAAGACAAAAAACGTGGGAAAGTCTTTATGCAATTGGCGAAAGAGATTTACGTTGCTGCAAAGCAAGGTGGCGGCGATCCTGAGATGAATGCGCACTTGCGAAAGGCTATTGATAAAGCGAAAGCCAATAATGTTCCAAATGACAATATTGACAGAGCCGTTGCTAAGGCTACAGGTAGTCTTGAAGGCGTCAATTACGAAGAACTTACTTATGAAGGATATGGTCCAGCAGGTGTAGCGATATTAGTTGAAACGTTAACAGACAACAAGAACCGTACAGTCGGTGAGGTTCGTACTGCTTTCAACAAGAATGGTGGGAATTTAGGAGAGAGCGGAAGTGTCGCTTTCATGTTCGACCGTAAAGGCTACCTTGTCATTGACCGTGAGGAGTATCCTGATGTGGATGAAGAAGAGCTTATGCTTGAAGCGGTTGAAGCGGGTGCCGATGAGATGGAGACAAATGAAGACTCCTTTGAAATCTATACTGACCCACAGTCATTTCAAGAGGTTCGAGAAGCTCTTGAAGCGAGCGACTATAACTTTGCAACCGCAGAAGTTACGTTCTTCCCACAGACAAGAACGCATCTTGAAGGAGCAGACGCTGAGAAGATGGTTAAGCTAATAAATGCGCTTGAAGACCTTGAGGATGTTCAAGAGGTGTATCATAATCTTGAAGCGGACGATGAAATTATGGAACAACTTTAATAAATATAGAAGGCCAGTACTCATAAACGAGTTGCTGGCTTTTGTTTTGCCCACATATTGGTTAAAAATAGGTCGAACTGGTGACACTAGTACTAGAAGCGAATCTATGACCTAGAGGTGAGACTATTGAAGAAACCCCTTTTATTCGTAGGTATGTGGGTTTTTCTAATGCTGATTGGTGGATGGACCGTAGTGGCAAGTAGCGGTGGGGAAGAAGGCCAAGATCAGAAAGCATGGGAAAGAGAGCCTTTGCAAATTGAAGTTGTGTTACAACGAGTTTATTTAGATGGGCAAGTAACAGAAGAACGAATTGTAGAAACCATACAAGCAATGGAAGACTTCTGGGCTCTATACGAAGAATGGCAAGTGGTCGATCAAACAGAAGGTAAGGTCATTTTCCAGAAGGCGATTGATGATATATCGGACGATCTTAAAGAACGAGGTTATTTCGGTTTAAATGAAAAGGGTGAACTCGTGCTCTTTGATGGTAGACCTCAGGATAATGAAGTGATTAAGTCTTTCTACCAAATCGATGTAGGGGAATTAGAAAGCGTTCAGCATGAAGAATTGTTGGATGGTATTAAAGTGAATACAAAGGACCGTTATATGTCATTGTTGAGACAGTTCGAACAGGCTGCTGTGCATACACATATTGCTCCTTAATCCAGAACCTTGAGAATCAATTTTCTCAAGGTTTCTTTGTTGTTGTAATGGTTCACCACGTTCTTGTCTATCAATAGGCACTGTAAGGGAACAAATGTCCTCTTTTCTCTTATGGCACATGGACGAATGTGTTAGAATAGAAATAGTGTACTAATGACAAAGTGAGGAACTGTCTATGATTGCATATATAAAAGGAACGCTTGATTCAATTGAAGGAGAGCGTGTATTTGTAGAAGCTTACGGTGTTGGATACGACATCGTCTGTCCAAATCCGTTTGCCTTTCAGACCCTGATTGGTCAGGAAGTTAAGATTTTCACCTTTCACTATGTTCGTGAAGATGCTCAACTTCTATATGGATTTAAGCGTCCTGAGGAGAAACTATTATTTTCAAAATTATTGAATGTTTCTGGAATTGGTCCTAAAGGCGCGTTAGCTGTACTCGCGACGACATCTGTAGCAGATATTGTAGGTGCAATTGAACGAGAAGATGAGAAATTCTTAACGAGTTTCCCGGGTGTCGGGAAGAAGACAGCTCGTCAAATGATTCTAGATCTTAAAGGAAAGCTTACGGAATGGCTACCAGTCGAGCAGGATGAGACGACGTTGTTCTTCGATGGAGATGTCACAACAGGCGAAACTACTCAACTTGTAGAAGATGCGATTGAAGCATTAAAGGCGTTAGGCTATTCAGAACGAGAGCTTAAGAAGATTCGACAAGAGCTCCAAAAACATACATTAAACAGTGTGGATGACTATGTCCGTAAAGGGCTAGCACTCATGCTGCAACAATAGTGAAGTGGGGGATTATCTGTGGAAGAGCGCATGGTAAGCGGCGGCTATCAAGAAGATGACTCCATGGAATTGAGTCTTCGCCCTCAAAACCTAGCTCAATATATTGGGCAAGGAAAAACGAAAGAAAACCTTCGTATCTTTATTGAAGCAGCAAAGATGCGAAATGAACCATTAGACCACGTCTTACTCTATGGGCCACCTGGTCTAGGTAAGACGACGCTAGCTTCCATCATCGCAAATGAAATGAACGTCGGCTTCCGTACGACATCGGGCCCGGCCATCGAACGTCCTGGAGATTTGGCAGCCATTTTGTCATCATTGGAAGCCGGGGACGTTTTATTTATTGACGAAATTCACCGTTTGCCACGTGCGGTTGAAGAGGTGCTTTATCCTGCTATGGAGGATTTCTGCTTAGATATTGTTGTTGGTTCTGGTTCGAGTGCCCGTTCTATTCGATTAGATCTCCCACCATTTACACTCGTTGGTGCGACTACAAGGGCTGGACTATTATCTGCTCCACTCCGGGATCGTTTCGGTGTGTTAAGCAGGCTTGAATACTATTCAACGGAAGACCTCTGTGACATTGTGGAACGAACGGCTGATATATTTGATGTTGGCATTATGAAGGAAGCGGCGGTAGAAGTAGCAAGACGCTCGCGTGGAACACCGCGTATTGCCAACCGCCTCTTGAAACGAGTACGAGACATCTCACAGGTAAAGGGAGAGCCGTCTATTTCAGAGGATACGACCCAGCAGGCGCTCGCCATGCTTCAAGTAGATGGCGCTGGACTAGACCATATTGACCAGAAGTTGCTTGTGGCTATGATGGACCAATTTAGAGGCGGGCCAGTTGGACTTGACACACTGGCGGCAACGATTGGAGAAGAATCTCAAACGATTGAAGATGTGTACGAACCCTTTTTACTACAGAAAGGGTTTATACAGCGTACTCCACGGGGCAGACTTGTAACACATAAGGTCTACGAGCATTTTAATCGGGAGGTGCCGGGGACTTGACGGAGTTCTCTAAACTTTTTATTGTGTTAGGAGTCCTGTTCCTCTTAATCGGGGGAATTACCGCGCTTTTAGGTAAACTCCCAGGCGATTTAACGTTTAAGAAGGGAAATGTCACATTTTATTTCCCAATTATGACGTCCATCGTCGTCAGTGTGATACTTTCCCTGTTATTTTATTTATTTAATAAATTTCGTTAAGGACATAGATAGGAGAGACATATGGATATCGAGCAATTTGATTTTGACCTGCCTGAGCGTTTAATTGCCCAAACCCCTCTAAAAGACCGTACGTCTTCACGGATGATGGCGATTAATCGTTCGGAGGAAAGAATCGAACATCAACACTTTTATAACATTACATCTTACTTAAAATCAGGTGATTGTCTTGTATTAAATGATACGAAAGTATTGCCAGCACGCCTTTATGGTGTGAAAGAAGACACAGGAGCTAAGATGGAAGTATTGCTCCTACACCAGCAAGAAGGTGACCGCTGGGAGACGCTTGTTAAGCCTGCCAAGAAAGTCAAGGAAGGCACTCGCATTTCCTTTGGAGATGGCAAGCTTGTAGCAGAGTGTATAGGGATGAAGGAACATGGAGGGCGTATTCTACAGTTCCATTACGAAGGGATTTTCCTTGAGGTATTAGAGTCCCTCGGAGAAATGCCACTTCCTCCTTACATTAAAGAACAACTACCTGACCGTGATCGCTATCAGACTGTCTATGCGAAAGAAGAAGGGTCAGCAGCTGCACCTACGGCTGGTCTTCACTTTACTCACGAATTGTTGGAAGAGCTACAGCAAAAGGGTGTTCAAATTGCCTACATTACGTTACACGTAGGACTTGGAACGTTTAGACCTGTAAGTGCAGATACGGTAGAAGACCATGACATGCACGCTGAATTCTACACGATGTCTGAGGAAACAGCGGCGCAACTCAATCAGGTTCGTGCAGAAGGGGGCAGAATTATCTCTGTCGGAACGACTTCCACACGTACCCTTGAAACCATTGCGCGTGATTACGGCCAGTTCCAAGCTGTTAGTGGATGGACGGATATCTTTATTTACCCACCGTATGAGTTTAAAGCCATTGATGGGTTAATTACGAATTTCCACCTGCCTAAATCAACGCTTATTATGCTTGTCAGTGCATTTGCAGGCAAAGAGCTGACAATGGAAGCGTATCGTAAAGCTGTGGAAGAGGAATACCGCTTCTTTAGCTTTGGCGACGCCATGTTTATTGAATAGTTTACATTAGAAAGGAACGAAATCATGTCAGCAATCACCTATGAATTTATCAAAGAAGACAAACAAACCGGAGCTCGTCTAGGTCGTGTCCATACTCCACACGGCTCATTCGATACGCCGACATTTATGCCGGTTGGAACGCTTGCAACCGTTAAAACGATGGCACCAGAAGAATTAAAGCAAATGGGTGCCAATATGATTCTTTCCAATACGTATCACTTATGGCTTCGTCCAGGAGAAGATATTGTAGAGGAAGCGGGTGGACTTCATAAGTTCATGAACTGGGATGGCAGCATTCTAACGGACTCGGGAGGTTTCCAAGTCTTTAGTTTAAGTAACCTTCGAGATATTCAAGAAGAAGGGGTACACTTCCGTAGTCACATTAGCGGAGAGAAATTGTTCCTATCACCAGAGAAAGCCATGCAAATCCAGAACTCATTAGGCGCTGACATTATGATGGCATTTGATGAATGCCCGCCATATCCAGCTAGTTACGACTACATCAAGAAGTCAGTAGAACGTACGAGTCGTTGGGCTGAACGTTGTCTAACTGCTCATAAGCGTCCGCATGACCAAGGGCTGTTCGGAATTGTTCAAGGTGGCGAATATGAAGACTTGCGTCGTCAAAGCGCACAAGATTTAATCTCTCTTGATTTCCCTGGTTATGCTATTGGAGGGTTATCAGTAGGTGAACCGAAAGACGTAATGAACCGGGTACTTGATTTTACGACTCCACTGTTGCCTAAAGATAAACCACGCTACCTGATGGGAGTTGGGTCTCCGGACTCTCTAATTGACGGAGCAATTCGTGGAGTGGACATGTTCGACTGCGTACTTCCAACTCGTATTGCTCGTAATGGTACGTGCATGACAAGCGAAGGACGATTAGTTGTTCGTAATGCGAAGTTTGCCCGTGACTTCCGTCCGATTGATGAGAATTGTGACTGCTACACGTGTCGAAATTACTCTCGTGCTTACATTCGTCACCTGGTCAAAGCAAATGAAACGTTCGGTTTCAGATTGACAACTTATCACAATCTTTATTTTCTGTTAAAATTGATGGAGAATGTGCGTCAAGCCATTCGCGAAGACCGTCTTGGCGATTTCCGTGAAGAATTCTTTGAACAATATGGCTTTAATAAACCTGGTGCTAAGAACTTTTAATGAATCGTCCAATCTGGTTATCTGTTGAAAGGAGGGGAAGTTTGTGGAAGGAATTCTATATCAAGTAGGTCCATTTATCCTATTGATTGCTGTATTTTACTTCGTGCTCATTCGTCCTCAGCAAAAGAGACAAAAGCAAGTTCAGCAAATGCAAGCTGATATGCAAAAAGGGGACAAGGTTGTCACAATTGGTGGCATGCACGCATCTGTGCACGCGCTAGATGAAGGAACAGTTGTCCTAACTGTTGAAGACGGTACGAAGCTAACGTTCGACCGTTCGGCTGTTCGCGAAGTAAAAGCGAAAGAAGCTAACGTTTAATACTTAAAAATAGCGCTTCTCCCTCTATGGGGAGAAGCGCTATTTTTATTTCGCATTTGAAGATAAGTTTACACCGAGTGCCCCGCCGAAAAGTGCAGCAACTACGTAGGCGAGCTGGTACAATGATTGCTGCAAGGTCATACCCTGACTGTAACCGAGGTATTGAAATAGAATGACGATTAAGAAGAAGCCTAGTCCGGTTAACAGTCCAAGGAGCCACCCCTTTTCTTTCCCTTTAGCCCCAGACATGAACCCCCCAATAAATAAGGTGAAAAGTCCAAGCACGAGTGTTGTCCATTGCAATGTGGATTCAGTCATGGTAGTGAATTTAAGAAAGAGTGCAAGAATTAAGCTAAAGGCAAACATTAGGATGAGTACAGTGCTCCATCCATATACCAATGCCATCAAGCGACTTTTTGCCAATGTCAATCTCCCCTTGTCTACCTGATTTTGTACTAGCCTATTCCTCAAATTTGTGAAATAGAATGAAAATATTTCAAGGGGGTAAGCGAATACAATGGTATAAATGGACAAGGGGTGGGGTGCAGTGGAGACAACTCTTTCGATTGCCGTGTTCGTCATTAGTTATTTGTTTATCATGACAGAGAAGATCAATCGCGCCCTCGTTGCGATGACGGGCGGATTTCTTATGCTGATTACTGGCATCTATCAATGGAATGATGCGTTTACGGAATACATAGATTGGAACACCATCACCCTACTCTTCTCCATGATGGTTCTCGTATCCATCACGAAGAAGACTGGGCTATTCGAATATGTTGCCATTTCACTCGCTCAAAAGGTGAAGGGAGCACCTGGGCCTTTACTACTCGTAACAGGAACGCTTACAGCCATAGGCTCAGCCTTACTTGATAACGTTACGACGGTGCTTCTCTTTGTTCCGATACTCTTAACCTTGACAGAACGATTGAACCTACCTGCCTTTCCTTACTTAATGGTGGTTATCCTGTGTGCGAACATAGGAGGTACTGCGACTCTAATAGGAGACCCGCCTAATATCATGATTGGACAATCTGTTGAACACTTTACCTTCCTCTCATTTATTGTACATTTAGGGCCTGTTGTTCTTGTGATCTTCACCACTACACTTGCGGCTCTTTACTTCTTGTTTAGGAAATCGTTAATATCGGATGGAGAGAGGAGCAAAGAGTTGTTGGAGTTAACCCCAACCGACTATTTGAAGAAAACTCCTATGCTCTATCAGTCAACTGCTGTACTCGGTCTGACCATCGTAGGATTCCTATCTCATTCCTTTATCCATCTCGAACTAACGACCGTTGCAGTCTGTGGTGCGTTATTACTCCTTCTGCTTACGGATAAAGAAGTAGATGCTGAGAAAGTATTTGAGGAAGTAGAGTGGGTGACGCTGTTCTTCTTTATTGGTTTGTTTATGCTTGTTGGAGGCTTAGAACAAGTTGGGGTTATCGATGAATTAGCGCGATGGATGATGTGGGTAACAGAAGGGGACTTGCCTGCTACGGCGTTAGTTATCCTCTGGTCTTCTGGATTGCTTTCAGGAGTAGTCGACAACATTCCATTCGTGGCTGCCATGATCCCGGTAATCGAGGAGTTTGAATCTTATGGAATGGCTAATTTGGACCCATTGTGGTGGTCATTAGCACTCGGGGCGTGTTTAGGTGGGAATGGCACGTTAATAGGAGCGTCTGCTAACGTAGTTGTAGCTGGTTTGGCAGCGAGTGCCAAGCACCCCGTCGGCTTCTTACGCTTTGCCCTTTACGGGATGCCGGTTGTATTGTTTTCGCTGATTGTTTGTACCATTTACGTATATGTCCGATACTTATTGCCTTTTATCGTGGCCTCCCATTAGCATAAGTCCTTCTCTCCTAGCTCAAACTATCCTTAACAGTTTACTTTGAGAGAGGGATTTTTAAATGGGAGACGCAGATTTACTCATCGTCATTTTTCGAACCTTTTTAAATTATGTCATTATCGTGATTATCTTTAGGTTGATGGGCAAGCGTGAGATAGGAGAATTAAGTATCATTGACCTTGTCGTCTTTATCATGCTAGCTGAGATAGCTGTGTTCTCAATTGAGGACCCTGATGAGACGATTGTACACGCAGTCGTGCCCATGATTATTCTACTTATTATTCAACGGACAAGTGCGTTGTTGTCGTTAAAGAGCAAGTGGTTCCGCGAAATGCTAGAAGGTCGCCCCTCGGTCATTATTCGGAATGGCCGCATTGACGAGCACGAAATGCGTAGGCAACGATATAACTATGACGATTTCATGATGCAGCTTAGGGAAAAGGGTGTACAGAGCGTCGCAGATGTAGACTTCGCCGTATTAGAACCGTCTGGTAAGCTTTCCGTCTTCCAGAATGAGAATGCGGAGAATAACCGTGAACGTAATGGATTTATCTTACCTCTCATTACAGATGGGGTTATCCAGAATGAGAATCTGCATATGAATGAAAGAGATGAATCATGGCTTCGGAAGGAATTAAAGAAGCGCGGGTATGAAGATCTTAATAAGATTTCTTTTTTAACGGTGGATGACCAGAATGAATGGTATATTGATGTCATAGATGAGATGAAATAAGAAATCATCGGGAGAGATTCCTTATTTCATGAATAGGAGGGGAAACAATGAACTTTTCTTGGCACAAAGAAGCCGCCACACAGTGGAATGGGCGGGCAGAGAATTGGCAAGAGCGCAGTAAAGAAATGTGGGATCAAGGAAGTCGAAAAAGTATTATTCCATTTCTGGCTCAACATATCCCAGCAAACAGCGTTGTAGGAGATCTTGGCTGTGGGGATGGGTATGGGTCACATAAACTTGTGGAAGCTGGTTATAACGTAGTTGGTGTCGATATTTCCGAGGAAATGACGGAACGTGCCAAAAGGGCAGCAGCGCATACCGAGGAATGCTTAACGTTTCGTCAAGGCGATTTAATTGCACTTCCGTTTGAAGATGGCACATTTGATGGGGTTATGGCCATTAATTCCATTGAATGGGTAGAGCAACCGTTGCGTGCATTAAATGAAATAAAGAGAGTCGTAAAGAGCGGTGGGAAGCTTTGTCTAGGATTGTTAGGGCCTACAGCAGGTCCAAGGGACAACAGCTACCAACGTCTCTATGAAAATCCAGTTATTATGAACACAATGATGCCTTGGGAGTTTGAACGTCTCGCTAAAGAGAACGGTTGGAAATACGTGGACGGAAAGCCCGTTTATAAGGATGAGGTGGAAGGTAAGCATAGCGTTGGCCTACCTAAAGACCTTCAACAGTCTCTTTCATTTATGTGGTTATTTATGCTTGAGAAAGTAGAGTAACTCATAACGTAACAAACAGCTGAGGTGAACATCACCTCAGCTGTTTTTAGTTTATTTCTTCTTAAATAGCGGCAATTGTTGAAGCTCATCTTTCGTAATAAATCTTAGTGCGAATAAGAGCACAATATAGACAGCGGTATAGAGACATAGCAGTAAGAGGAATGATTGAACGCTGTTTGCAGCTCCAGGGAATAAGTTGTTTAAGAATGTTCCGACAAGCCAAGTGGTGGCAAATAACGTTACCATCTTTATAAGGTCTGCGACTGGAATCTTAAATTGAATGGCGTTCATCAGCGTAAATAAATGCAAGAGTGTAACAAGAACGACTCCTACAACAATAGCAATGGCAACTCCCATTATTCCGAAGTCCTCGCGCGTTGCGAGTGTGAACATAACAGCAAATTTCACAAGAGCCCCGATGAGTGAGTTCCACATCGCTGCTTTAGCAAGGTCGAGTGATTGTAGTGCAGCTTGGAGGGGAGCTTGGAAATAAAGGAGAAGGAATAAAGGTCCCATTACGTATAAGAATGGAGCAGCATTCCCGCTACCGTACATAAATGTGAGAATCGGATGTGCAAAGATGGTTAATATAACGGTCGCAAGTGCACCTGAAGCAAACGACAAGCGAATAGCTTGTCTAATCCGGTAATGAGTAAGTTGTTGATTCCCTTTCGCTTCGGCTTCACTAATATTTGGAACAAGTGCTACAGATAGCGACTGTGTAATAAACGTTGGCAGTAAGAGGAGAGGAAGCGCATACCCTGTTAACTCCCCGTATTGCTTCGTTGCGACAACGGTTTGAACTCCTGCAATTGCTAAACTTTGGGCAACTACTATGGGTTCAAAGAAGAAGGAAAGAGAGCCTACCATCCTGCTTCCAGTCGTTGGTAGGGCGATGGACATTAACCCCTGGAGCGTTTCTTTCCCTTCCTTCACATAATTCATGAACCCCATGCGTAGTCGAATTCGTTTCTTTGTCTTGAACATGTAGATCATATAAAGCAACGACACGAACTCACCAAGGACGACGGATATCATGGCCCCAGCGGCTGCAAATTCCACTCCATAGGGTAGAAGCATATTTGTAAATAACGCAACACAACTAATTCGTACGATTTGCTCAATGACTTGTGAATAGGCTTGAGGGCGCATGTTCTGCCTTCCTTGAAAGTACCCTCGTAACACAGAAGAAATGGCAACTATCGGGACAATTGGGCTGATGGCTAACAACGGATACATCGTTCTTGAGTCAGTTAACAGCGTATGTGAGAGAAGTGGTGCAAGCATAATCATTCCTGTTGTGAACAAAATGCTTAGCACGCCTGTTACAAGTAAAGAGGTAACTAGAATTTTTTTGATTTTTTGTAGGTCTCCCGTTGCTTCTGCTTCAGCTACGCGCTTCGAAATCGCTACAGGTAATCCAAATTGAGTCAAAGTAATGACAAGTACGAGAGTTGGAATCGCCATCATATAAAGGCCGACCCCTTCTTCTCCCATTATTCTAGCTACTACGATACGGTTCACAAAGCCTAGAACGCGTGTAATCATCCCTGCCGCAATCAAAATGAGCGTCCCTTGTAAAAAGGTTTGCTTGCTCATTATCATGACCTACCTTCTCAAAAAATTGAAATTCATATACAATGAATGTATATGCGTAGATGGTGGTCAAGCATGACAAGCAATCATTGAAGATTAGGTAGGGGGATTGTACGCTTGAAAGAGAAGTTGGTTCATTTTTTTATTGAGACTTTTAGTTTTTTACCCGATGAATGGGTTGTCATCGTAATCTCTGCGATGCCAATTTTAGAACTGCGCGGGGGCTTGCCCGTTGCATATGGCATCTATGACTTTACTTTCTGGAAGTCGTATTGGTTGAGTGTATTCGGGAATGTCCTTCCGATTATTCCTCTTCTATTATTGTTTCGCCCAATTAGCAATTGGTTCATGCGTTTTAATTGGTATGAGAGGATGTATACGTGGTTATACGAGCGAACGATGAAGAAGAGTGGGAACGTTGAGAAGTTCGGGGCACTTGGCCTAATCCTTTTTACTGCTGTCCCATTGCCAACGACAGGTGCTTACAGCGCGTGTTTGGCGGCAGCGTTCTTTGCAATAAGATTCGGTTATGCGTTTCTATCCATCGTCGCAGGCGTATTAATTGCGGGAATTGTAATGGGAATTCTATCATTCTCAATTCTATAATACTGATTACGAGTTGGGAGGCTTTAACGTGGAAGAAGAAATGCAAGAAGAACGACTAGCCGTTAGACCTGTCCATGAATGGAAGAGTGACGTACGACCGGTTATCGTGAGCAAGGTAGAGGAATTTCAGATGCTTGGGTATCCAAGCGTGAGCGAAGAAGAGATTTGGAGATGCATGGAGAAGAAGGTGTGGCGAGGCCAACCGGAGAAGCGGATTTACGAAGTCGTGCAAGACCTTTTCCATCTGGATTCAGGTACATATATGAGCTTTCTTGCACATGAAACTTATAAAGATACAGATTTAATGACGCAAATTCAGTCCCTTCAACAAGAGGCTCAGGATTGGTCATTGTAAGAAGAGAACATTGACAACTAGTTTTAAACCTTTCTAAAATAAGGTATCACCATCAAGATTGAACATTATTGGTTGGAATGATAGAAGGAGGCACAAACGCTCATGGTTAAACGAGGACGGATCGTTGCCTTTTTCCTATTGGTGCTGCTCATAGCTGGTTCCATAGGAACGACGATTCAAAGCGTGACAAAAGATACAAGACTAGGGCTTGACCTTCAAGGTGGATTCGAAATTCTTTATGAAGTAACACCGTTAGAAGAATCCTCTGGAGGGGAAGACGATGGAGTTAACAGAGAAACGTTAGAAGCTACCGTTCAGGCGCTACGCCAACGTGTAGATGTTCTTGGTATAAGTGAAACGTCCATCAACATAGAAGGAGAAGACCGTATTCGTGTGAAGCTTGCTGGAATTGAGGACCAAGATAAAGCACGAGAACTGTTATCGACTTCTGCAACCCTATCGTTTAGAGATGTGAATGATGAAGAACGATTAAGTGGAAATGCTGTCGTAGACGGGAGTGCGAAGCAAGATTTCCACCCAGATACGAAAGAACCAATTGTATCTGTTCGACTTGAAAGCGCAGAGAAGTTTGGTCAACTAACATCTGAAATTAAAGATATGCAAAATCCGGATACTCCTTACCCTGATAATAAACTCGTCATTTGGCTTGATTATGAAGAGGGTGATTCGTACGCTGAGGAAGTAACGAAAGAAGATCCTAAATACATATCTGACCCATCTGTAACTGAAACACTTCGTACATCAAACGTAATGATTACAGGAAGTCCATTTACGATTGATGAAGCGAAAGAGCTAGCAGATATCTTGAACGCTGGAGCGCTACCAGTGAAGATGGAAGAGATTTATTCAAACTCTGTAGGTGCCCAATTTGGTGAGAAGGCGTTAGATAAGACAATCACCGCTGGATTTATCGGGATTGGTGTCATTCTAATCTTCATGATGGCCTACTATCGTTTACCAGGCGTTGTAGCGGCGATTACATTAAGCTTATACATCTTCCTCATACTCGTTGTATTTAATGCGTTACAAGGTGTGTTAACGTTGCCTGGAATAGCTGCCCTTGTATTAGGTGTCGGTATGGCGGTAGATGCGAATATCATCACCTACGAACGGATTAAGGAAGAATTAAAGGCTGGTAAGTCAATTCTATCCGCCTACAGATCTGGTAACAATCGTTCCCTCGCAACCATTCTTGATGCCAACATTACAACGCTCATTGCAGCAATTGTATTGTTCTCATTTGGTACCAGTTCTGTAAAAGGTTTCGCAACCATGCTCATTATGAGTATTTTGCTGAGCTTTATTACTGCTGTATATGGTTCTCGTCTCCTCCTAGGGCTTTGGGTGAAGAGCCGAGCTTTAAATAAGAAGCCTGGGTTGTTTGGACTGAAGGCTAGCCAAATCCAGAATATTGAAGACGGAGAAGAGGTAGAACCGCTCGTATTTGGTCGTAGCTTCGATTTCGTCAAACATCGTAAAAAATTCTTTAGTATTTCAATTGGCCTTGTGTTAGCGGGAGTCATTGCCATCTCTACCCTTGGTCTTAACGTAGGGATTGACTTTACTAGTGGTTCTCGTATTGAAGTCTTATCGGACGGATCAATCACTACAGAGAAGGTTCAGTCGATTTATGAAGAATTAGAGTTAGAGCCAGAGAGCATTGTTCTTTCAGGAGACAATGATGACATTGCTGTAGCCCGATTTGATACGAACCTCGACCAAGGAACGATTGAGAAAGTGAACCAAGCCTTTGAAGATGAATTAGGCAATCGACCTAAGGTGAGTACTGTTTCTCCAATCGTTGGGCAAGAGCTAGTTGAGAATGCGATCTATGCAGTGGCCATTGCTTCTGTCGGGATTATTATTTATGTAACACTCCGATTTGAGATTTATTATGCGTTGACAGCAATCATTGCATTGCTTCACGATGCATTCTTTATCGTGGCTCTATTTAGTGTCACGAGAGTGGAATTTGATATTACGATTATTGCAGCAATCTTGACGATTGTCGGGTATTCCGTCAACGACACGATTGTCACCTTTGACCGAATTCGTGAAAACGTGAGGGCGAAGAAGCGAGTTAAGTCATTTGAGGAGTTAGCTCAAATTGTAAATCGAAGTTTAATGCAGACGCTTGGACGAAGCATTAACACCGTATTAACGGTTGTCTTTGCTGCATTGGCTCTCTTGTTGTTTGGTGCAAACTCAATAACAAACTTCTCCTTTGCGCTTGTTGTAGGTCTTGCTGCCGGTACGTATTCATCCATGTTCATTGCTGCTCAATTGTGGCTTGTATGGAGAGGACGCAATCTTGACAAGAAACCAATTATCTACAAAGAGAAAAAGCAGACAGGTGGACCACAAGTCTAAGGTAAGACCCCGGTAACGGGGTCTTTTTGTTTGCCGTGTTTCAATTTGAGGTAGGTTAGAAGTAAGAAATCATTTGAGGAGTGAGAGAAATGAAAGGCCAAACGAATTTTATACTTGCATTGGTATTTGCCCTTCTTGTAGCGGTATTCGCTGTGATTAATGTAGATGCTGTAGAAGTGAATTATCTATTTGGAATAGGTCAGGCTCCCTTAATCCTTGTCATTCTCGTATCTGTATTAATGGGCGGTGTGATCGCGGGAGCTGTAGGTGCTGTGCGTTTCTACCGACTACAACGTGAGATTCGTACACTGAAGCAAAAGTTGCAAGAATACGAATCAACACCGTTAACGAATGAAGCAATAGAAGAAGAGGAATCGAACGAAAAAACAGAATCGACTCCATAAACATCGTTAAATTTTCATAATAAAATCAATTTGCTACCCCTGATTCCCTCTTGTATAATGAGTTAGTCAGGGGTGAATCTATGTTAAGAAGTAAAGCAAAATGGGATGTTTCCGCACTATCGGAGCCTTCCGTCACAATTGATGATTCATTGTCCGTTTCTACGTTAACACAACGTTTGTTAAGACAACGAGGCATTCATACGAAAGAAGCTGCACTGGAGTTTCTTACGCCAGATTTAGACAAGCTACATGACCCTATGCTCTTTGATGACATGCAAAAGTCTGTAGACCGCGTGCGTCAGGCTGTTCAAAACGATGAACGTGTACTCGTTTTCGGAGATTACGATGCCGATGGCGTTAGTGCAACAACGGTCATGGTTGAGGCATTAAGAGAGGTTGGGGCAACGGTAGATTATTATATCCCCAATCGATTCACTGAAGGATATGGTCCAAATGAGGCAGCCTTTCGGAAAGCGAAAGAGGCCGGAGTTTCTTTAATTATAACGGTTGATACAGGTATAGCGGCTGTACACGAAGCGGCAGTTGCGAAAGAATTGGATATAGATTTAATTATTACAGATCACCACGAGGTTCAAGAACAACTACCAGATGCGTACGCCCTTCTTCATCCAAAGCATTCAAGTCATTATCCGTTTCCTGAATTAGCGGGTGTGGGTGTTGCATTCAAGTTTGCACACGCGTTACTTGAGGAGTTTCCAAAGCACTTGCTCGATTTAGTAGTGATTGGAACGATTGCGGATCTTGTTCCCCTTCACGGTGAGAACCGAATACTTGCTTACTGTGGGTTGAAGGCTATCACACGATCAATTCGTCCAGGTATTGTAGCGTTGAAGAATATCTGTGGTATTGAAGGAACGATGACGGAGGAAGACATTGGGTTCATGATTGGACCAAGAATTAACGCAGTTGGTCGCTTGCAGGACGCTTCTCCGGCTGTACAACTCATGTTGACAGAGGATGATGAGGAAGCAGTCGCTTTAGCTGAAATGATTCAACAATTGAACCAACAACGTCAGAAGGTAGTTGCTGATATTTCGAAAGAAGCCGAAGCCATGATTGAAGCGGATGAATCAAAGTTGTCATCTGTACTCGTCGTAGGTAAAGAAGGTTGGAACCCAGGAGTACTTGGGATTGTAGCTTCTAAGCTTGTTCAGAAATATGACCGTCCAGCAATTGTCCTTGCCTTTGATCCGGATAAAGGGACAGCCAAAGGCTCTGCTAGAAGCATTGATGCGTTCGATTTGTTTGTGAACTGCATGGAAGTTCGACATTTATTCACCCATTTCGGGGGTCATAGTCAAGCGGCTGGGATGACATTGCCACTCGAACAAGTCGATTTGCTCCGCTCATCACTCTCGCAGATGGCTGATGATAAGCTTGCTCCGGAAGACTTTAGTCAATTACTTGCTATTGATGGCAAGGTTTCGTTAGATGAGATTACGCTTGAGAAGATTCATGAAATTAATAGTCTTGCACCATTCGGTATGGGCAATCCAAAGCCACTGTTCATGCTTGAAAAAGAGGTTCCAAGAGAAATGCGACAAATTGGCAGTCAGCTGAACCATTTGAAGTTACAGTTCAAAGCCGAAGGGGCCCCAATTGACGCAGTTGGATTTGGCTTAGGAGAACTCTATAACCAGATTGCTCCCCAATCTTCTGTTTCAATAGTTGGTGAGTTGTCTGTAAATGAGTGGAATGGCCGTAAGAAACCTCAAGTAATGATGAAGGACCTTCGTGTGGATGATTGGCAGTTGTTTGATTTAAGAGGAAATCGTCATGCGAAGAAGTTCTTTGACCAGCTAGCCGTTAAGGATGGACTAGCCATTGCATTTGATCGAACAAATACAGTACATTCTACGTTTGATGGCTTTAAGCTTCAGTTTGTAGACGAAGAACGTCTTCATGAGTTACCAGAGGGTGTCATTGAACATGTCGTCTTCTTGGACTTACCGAACTCATTGGAATTGATGAGCAACGTTCTTCATAGATTGCGTCCAAGAAATGTGTACACCGCATATCGCGTTCACGACGCTGCTTTCCTGAAGACTCTCCCAACAAGGGAGCATTTTAAATGGTTCTATGGAATGGTGAGAAAGCATGAGTCATTCCACCTTGAACGTGATAGTGGAAAGCTTGCTTCGTACAAAGGATGGACAAAAGAAACAGTGGAATTTATTGCACAGGTGTTTTTTGAGTTAGGTTTTGTTAAAATAGAGAATGGTCTTTTGACTCTCAATCCAAATCCTGTTAAGAAAGACTTAGCTGAATCACAACAATATCAACAGAAGCTGAATCAATTACAGGTAGAACAGACGTTATATTTCTCATCCTACCAACAATTGAAAGTATGGATGGATGAGCAAATGGACACGGTTGTGAATGTTAAGGAGGAAGTAACAAATGGATTATAAACAGTATGTAACGGTCGTAGAAGATTGGCCGAAAGAGGGCATTAAATTTAAGGATATTACGACACTAATGGATAATGGACCTGCTTTCAAAGCAGCCGTTGACGATATTGTAGAATATGCGAAAGAAAAGGAAATCGACCTTGTAGTAGGACCAGAAGCACGTGGCTTCATTATCGGTTGCCCTGTTTCTTACGCGATGGAAGTTGGCTTTGCACCCGTACGTAAAGAAGGGAAACTTCCTCGTCAAACAATTAAAGTTGATTACGGCTTAGAGTATGGGAAAGACGTATTAACCATTCATAAAGATGCAATTAAACCAGGTCAACGTGTGCTTATTACAGATGACCTACTTGCAACAGGTGGTACCATTGAAGCTACAATTAACCTAGTTGAACAACTAGGTGGCGTTGTTGTGGGGTGTGCGTTCTTAATTGAACTGACTTACCTAGATGGCCGTAGTAAATTAGATGGATATAACGTTCGTACACTAATGCAATATTAAGATTTAAGAAGAGTGCTCTGTTTAAGGGTGCTCTTTGTTTATAATCGAAAAAACATGCAGTGCTTTTGGTGGTTATAACACATTACGCTTTACAATTGTGCGATTATTTTCGATAATAAAGAATAACTAGCCCATTTAGACCGGTGACGAATTTATTTTATAAGGTGATAGGATGTCTAAAGATAAAATTGTGACAGCAGATGAAGTTGTAGAACGAGCAGGTCATTATCTTTCTGAGGAAGATACGACCTTTATTCAGCGTGCTTATGATTACGCGAACGAGGCACATAAGGAACAATACCGGAAATCCGGAGAGCCATATATCATTCATCCTGTGCAAGTAGCAGGCATCCTGGTTGAGCTCGAGATGGACCCCGTTACGATTGCGGGCGGTTTTCTTCATGATGTCGTGGAAGATACAGAGGTAACTGTCGAAGATTTGGAAGAGGCTTTCAATAATGAAGTTGCCATGCTTGTAGATGGCGTAACGAAGCTAGGTAAGATTAAGTATAAATCTAAAGAAGCACAGCAAGCAGAAAACCATCGAAAAATGTTTGTTGCAATGGCGAAGGATATTCGTGTCATTCTCATTAAGCTAGCGGACCGGCTTCATAATATGCGCACCCTTAAGCACCTTCCGCCTGAGAAGCAACGAAGAATTTCGAATGAAACACTTGAAATTTTCGCACCACTTGCACATCGCTTGGGGATTTCAACGATTAAGTGGGAATTAGAAGACACGGCTTTACGCTATTTAAATCCTCAACAATACTATCGAATCGTGCATCTTATGAAACAAAAACGCAATGAACGTGAACATTACATCAATGATGTTATGCAAGAGATCGAGAAACAGGTTGAAGATGTAAATATTGAAGTCGAGATCTCAGGTCGTCCGAAACACTTGTATTCGATTTACAAGAAAATGGTTCTTCAGAATAAACAGTTCAATGAAATTTATGATTTACTTGCAGTTCGAGTACTCGTAAATAGTATCAAGGATTGCTATGCTGTCCTTGGAATCATTCATACATGCTGGAAGCCTATGCCTGGTCGATTTAAAGACTATATTGCCATGCCTAAGCCGAATTTATATCAATCCTTGCATACGACTGTGATTGGACCTAAGGGAGACCCATTAGAGGTTCAAATTCGCACAAATGAGATGCACCAAATTGCTGAGTACGGGATTGCTGCGCATTGGGCTTATAAAGAAGGCAAGGCCATTGACCCGAATACGCAATCGTTTGAAGACCGATTATCTTGGTTCAGAGAAATTCTAGAGTGGCAGAATGAGACGCATGATGCTGAAGAATTTATGGAATCGTTGAAAGTCGACTTGTTCTCAGACATGGTATATGTGTTCACGCCTAAAGGAGACGTCATAGAACTCCCTTCTGGTTCTGTACCAATTGATTTTGCGTATCGAATTCACACTGAAGTAGGGAATCAGACGATTGGTGCGAAGATCAACGGCAAGATGGAGCCACTTGACTATAAGCTTAAGACAGGCGATATTATCGAGGTCATGACTTCTAAGCATTCCTATGGACCTTCCAAGGACTGGATTAAGATTAGTCAAACTTCTCAAGCGAAGAATAAGATAAAGCAGTACTTTAAGAAACAGCGACGAGATGAGAACATCGCTAAAGGGAAAGAAGCGGTGGACAAAGAGATTCGCTCGCTTCAAATTGAACCGAAAGATGTCCTCCAAGCTGACAACTTAAAACGAGTAGCTGAGAAATTTAATTTCACAAATGATGAAGATATGTATGCGGCTGTTGGTTACCAAGGAATTACGGCAGCGCAAATTGCTACAAGGCTCACAGAAAAGGTGCGTCGTCAGCAACAGAAAGAACAAGACTTAGAGCAAACGCTTGAAGCCGTGAAGACCGACCAGAAATCCTATAAGCACAATAAGAAAAAGGACTCTGGTGTGAAGGTAAAAGGCGTCGACAACTTGCTCGTTCGTTTATCCAGGTGCTGTAATCCAGTTCCGGGCGATGAAATCGTCGGATATATTACAAAGGGACGTGGCGTATCTGTGCACCGAACAGATTGTCCTAATGTTCTAAATGAGGACGTGCAAAGTCGGTTGCTTCCAGTTGAATGGGAATCTCACAGTGTAGATACGAAACAGTACAGCTTGGATATCGAAATATCAGGCTATGACCGTAGAGGTCTATTAAATGAAGTGCTACAAGCCGTTAATGAAACGAAGACGAATATTACAGCCGTAAGTGGACGTTCTGACCGAAATAAGATGGCCACGATTCATATGACCATTATGATTCATAACATTAGTCACTTACGAAGCGTAGTAGAGCGCATTAAACAAATTACAGATGTATATACAGTACGAAGAATGTTGCAATAAGGAGATTTACTATGAAGGCTGTTATTCAAAGAGGTAGAGATGCAAGTGTCACGGTGAATGGAGAAGTGACTGGAGAAATCCAAGAAGGCATTGTCGTGTTACTTGGGGTTACGCATGATGACAATGAAGAAGACGCAAAGTACCTAGCGGATAAGATCATTAACTTACGCATTTTCGAAGATGAATCTGGGAAAATGAATCTTTCCTTAAAGGATATAGAGGGGCAGCTTCTGTCTATTTCCCAATTCACGCTTTATGGAGACACTCGGAAAGGGCGTCGTCCAAACTTTATGAATGCGGCTAAGCCTGAACCTGCTAAAGCGTTATACCAATCCTTTAACGCGTTTGTGAAAGAATCAGGTGTTGTTGTGGAGACTGGGGAATTCGGAGAGATGATGGATGTTCAACTCTCAAACGTTGGACCAGTAACTTTAATTCTCGAAAGTAAAGACCGCTAACAAGAAGAAAGAGAGCGCCTAAATGGCGCTCTCTTTCTTTATCTAGAAAAGTACTGATTAAGTCCTTGTATAATACCGTTCGCAACTTTCTGATGATAATTATGGGTTTTGATGGTTCTCATTTCAGCTTTGTTCGACATAAATCCAAGCTCTAGAAGCAAGGACGGTTGTCTATTCTCTCGCATAACATAGAAGTTACCGTATTTTATCCCACGGTCACGAAGACCTGTGGAACGGATCAGACCTTGTTGGACGTCTGTCGCTAATTTCTTCTCGTGAGAATTATAATAATAAGTCCCAATACCTGATGCGGAAGGATATTGTGGGAAGCTGTTATAATGCAAACTTAAAAATACATCAGCTCGCTGTAATTTAGAAACGGACGTTCTTGAACTAAGAGGTAGGTAAGTGTCGCGGTTTCTTGTGAGAATTACATTTGCTCCACCTATTTTTAATGCTTGTTCAATGGCATTTGCAGTTTGGAGGGTTAGGGTTTTCTCATAAGAACCGTCTGCTCCAATCGCTCCTGGGTCTCGTCCACCGTGACCTGCATCAATTACAATCGTTTTCCCTTTTAATGATCGGGAGGGGGATTGTGTAGGCTGAGAGGATTTAGAAACAATCCAATCTGCTACATAAGCAGTTCCTCCGTCGTACGCAATTTCATACCAATTGTTGGAGTGTCGCACAACCTGGAACGATGCACCAGCTGATTCTCGGCCAACAATTGAGTTTGAGGTGGATGGACCGCTACGGATGTTTGTCCCATTATGCAACAATGTGATAGACGAGTTCGTAGGTGAGGCGGTGGCACCCTCTTGTACAAGCCATCCGGCTACCCAGCCAAGGTCACCATCACCTAATTTGATTTGATACCAGCTATCCTTCTTCTGATAATAGGAGAACGTATCTCCGTTTCGAACTTGGCCAATAATCGACCCTTTCGTACTTCCCTGGCTACGAACGTTCAAGACAGGGGTCGATACTGTAATTTCACCTTGTTTCTTCGCAGTAGGTGCTTCGGTAGGGTCTGTTAAGTAAGCGCTGCTAACCCAGCCTTTATTGTTGTTCCCGTAAAGAATTTGATACCAATTGCCGTCTTTGGCTACGACGGAGACGTTAGTACCGAAGGGCAATTGCGTGGTTTGCTTGTAACCAATGCCTGGCCCACTACGTACATTAAGGAGGTTCGCATCGACCATTTGCTTTTCAGGTGATGGATTTTCACCAGATTTAGTGGTTAATGTAACGTAATCTTTATGTACCCATGCTTCAGTTCCGTTGGTTTTAATCTTTACCCAATCGCCTTTTACACCTATTTGTGTGCGCGTATCTCCTTTGTCCAAGTACCCAACCACCTTATAAGATAAGCCTGGTCCTTTACGTACTCTGAGATCGCTTGCGGTTGAGGTGACTTCAACAGAGGATGGTGTCTCATGGATGGAAACAAGCCAATCGGCAACCCATCCTTTCTTGCCATTCACATCAAGTTGAATCCAATCTCCTTTAGAGCTTAAGATTTCATACGTCTCGTTCTGATGAATCTGAGTCTTAACGGAATGCGTAATACCTGGTCCGCTACGAACGTTTAATGCGTTCACGGAAACGGTTGCTGTGCTGGCTAGGGCTTCTATTGGGAAAGCTAAGCAAAATAGTGCCACGGTTAGAACCAGCCGTATGAATGTTCTCATAAGTTGCTGTTATACCTCCTTATACAAAATAGTGAAGAGAGAATCATTAGTACATTTCAACATCAATAGACAATATCCTCTTTCTAACGTATTAGATTTTTTATATCGGACAAACTAATCATAGAGTTTAGGGAGGTGTATTGCCTATGAGAATGAATGCAAAGCATGAAGTAATCGCTTATAAGGGGCATGACCGCCCACATTCAACCATTACATCCCATGATATCCAACAATCTCCTTCATCCTATACTAATACGTATGACGCATTCGGAGTGAGTCGGTCGGATGTTAAAAATCTTCGTGAAAGCTTGAAACGTTCTTGACATTACTTTCTTTCACGCTTATGATAATAACCACTAATAAAAGTATACATGAACCATTGAGGAGAAGAGTACGTTAAGGTAGTGTGTCAAGAGAGGGAGTGCCTGTGGCTGTAAGCACTTCTACATACACTTATCAGAAAGACATCTCTTAGGTTTCTCGTCGAAAGCAAGTTTGTAAGTAGGCGTAGAACGTAGCAGGCGTTAACTGCTAGAGTGGAAGCTAGTTGCTTCAATAAGGGTGGCAACGCGGGTATAATGATGAATCCCGTCCCTTTTATTCGTTTACATAAGCGGATAAAAGGGACGGGATTTATTTATTTTTCGTACCAGTGAGTTACAAGAGTGGGCTAGGTTTAAGGTCAATCTAGACAATTAACTAGTCGCCTTGATACGAAAGAGGAGGATACTTATGAATATTAATGGACCACGTGGAACACAAGATATTTTACCAGGTGCAGTTGAACAATGGCAGTATGTTGAACACGTGCTTGCAGATATTTGCAGGCGTTATAATTATAAAGAAATTCGTACGCCAATCTTTGAACATACAGAACTATTTCAAAGAGGTGTAGGGGACTCAACGGACATCGTACAGAAGGAAATGTATACCTTTGAAGACCGCGGCGGACGAAGCTTAACGTTACGCCCGGAAGGTACAGCAGCTGTTGTGCGTTCATTTGTGCAGAACAAGGTTTATGGTTCTCCAAATCAACCGACAAAGTTATTCTACACTGGCCCAATGTTCCGATATGAACGACCACAGCAAGGACGCATGCGTCAGTTCGTCCAATTTGGAATTGAAGCCCTTGGCAGTGCAGACCCTGCCGTAGATGCAGAAGTGCTCGGCCTAGCTATGAATTCCTATCAAGAGCTCGGGCTCCGTTCGTTAAAGCTTGTCCTAAATAGCCTTGGCGATGCTGAAAGTCGTAAAAGCCACCGCCAAGCATTGATTGAACACTTTACACCTTATAAAGGCGAGTTGTGTGAAGATTGTCAAAGTCGTTTGGATCAAAATCCGATGCGTGTATTGGATTGTAAGAAGGACCGCGACCACCCTGCTATGGCAACGGCTCCGTCCATCTTGGATCACTTAAACGAATTCTCACAGAATTACTTCAATGAAGTGAAGGCTTACTTAGATGAGATGGGCATCGACTATGTAATTGATCCGAATCTTGTACGTGGACTTGATTATTATAATCACACTGCCTTTGAAATTATGAGTGAGGCAGAAGGGTTTGGAGCGATCACGACGCTAAGTGGCGGCGGTCGTTACAATGGACTTGTTGAAGAAGTTGGTGGGCCTGAGACTCCAGGTATCGGATTTGCCATGAGTATTGAACGTCTGTTGATGGCACTTGAAGCTGAAGGTGTAGAATTGCCAATTGAGCAGAACCTTGATTGTTACTTTGTTTCAATGGGTGAAGTTGCGAAGAAGAAGGCTTCAGGAATTGTCAATGAACTTCGCCGTTCAGGAATTCAAGTAGACCAAGATTACGCAGGTAAGAAGATTAAAGGCCAATTCAAATCTGCCGATCGACTAGGTGCGAAGTTCGTCCTTGTTCTAGGGGAGAACGAGCTTGAAAATAATCAAATAAATGTGAAGAACATGATGACAGGTGACCAAACAGAAGTCGCATTAGATCAGATTGTAGACTATATGAAGCAAGAAATGAAGGAGGCATAAAAGATGAGCAGTCATCGTTTTATGAGCGGGAGTTTAAGAGATTCTCATGTTGGACAACAAGTATTACTTAAAGGTTGGGTACAAAAGCGTCGTGATCTTGGAGGTCTTATTTTCATCGACCTTCGTGACCGCTCAGGGATTGTCCAAGTGGTCTTCAACCCTGAGACATCGAAAGAAGCGATTGAAACCGCAGATAAAGTTCGAAGCGAATACGTCATTGAAGTGCGCGGGGAAGTTCTTAACCGTGAACCGAGTACAGTCAATGAAAATCTTGCCACTGGTAAGATTGAGGTCGCTGCTTCTGAGATTACCATTCTGAATAAAGCAGAAACACCGCCATTTATGATTGAAGATGAAACAGAGGTTTCAGAAGACACGCGTCTAACGTATCGTTACCTTGACCTTCGTCGTAAGCCGTTACAAGAAACATTTAAGATGCGCCACCAGACGACTCAGGCGATTCGTAACTTCTTGAACGAAGAAACATTTTACGAAATGGAAACGCCAATGCTAACGAAGAGTACACCTGAAGGCGCTCGTGATTATTTAGTACCAAGCCGTGTTCACCCTGGTGAATTCTATGCGCTGCCGCAGTCTCCTCAAATCTTTAAGCAGCTCATTATGATGTCTGGATTTGAGAAGTATTACCAGATTGCGCGTTGCTTCCGTGATGAAGATTTACGAGCGGACCGTCAGCCTGAATTCACTCAAGTTGATATTGAGACATCCTTCATGTCTAAGGAAGAAATTCAAGATATGACTGAGCGAATGATGAAACGCGTTCTTAAAGAGGTCAAAGGGGTAGACATTACAACGCCATTCCCTCGCATGCCTTACTATGAAGCCATGGACCGATTCGGTTCTGACAAACCAGATACACGCTTTGACATGGAGCTTGTCAACGTTTCTGAAATTGTGAAGGATTCCGGTTTCAAGGTATTCCAAGGCGCTGTAGAAAACGGTGGCACAGTGAGTGCAATTAATGTCAAAGGAAAAGCAAAAGACTTCTCTCGTAAAGACATTGATAAATTGACGGAATTCGTGAAGATTTACGGTGCTAAAGGTTTGGCTTGGTTGAAGTCAGAAGAAGGCACGCTGAATGGTCCAATATCTAAATTTGTATCTGAGGAAGAAGCGGCATCGTTAACAGATGCGCTCCGCGTTGAAGACGGGGATTTAATCTTGTTCGTAGCGGACAAAACAAGTGTAGTTCACGATAGTCTAGGCGCACTACGTTTGAAACTTGGGAAAGAGCTTGGACTAATTGACCAGAGTCAATTTAATTTCCTATGGGTGACAGATTGGCCATTATTTGAGTATGACGAAGAAGAAGATCATTATGCGGCGGCTCACCACCCGTTCACAATGCCTGTACGTGAGGACATTGAGAAGATGACCACTGCTCCAGCCGAAGTTCAAGCTGAAGCGTACGACCTTGTACTAAACGGCTATGAGCTTGGAGGTGGCTCTCTACGTATCTATGAGAAAGAAGTGCAGGAGAAAATGTTTGAAGTACTTGGCTTCTCTAAAGAAGAGGCGGAAGAACAGTTTGGCTTCCTTCTAGAATCTCTAGAATATGGAGCTCCACCACATGGAGGTATCGCACTCGGTCTTGACCGATTTGTGATGCTGTTAGCAGAGCGTACAAACCTTCGTGATACAATTCTATTCCCTAAAACAGCATCTGCCTCTGACTTGTTAACACAAGCGCCAGACGCAGTAAGTTCAGCTCAACTTGAAGAGTTGCATCTTCAGCTAGGCGGGAAAGCATTAGATACGAATAACGAAGAATCCTAATCGAACATCTTGATTGAATTCTATTGATGTGCTATTATTCTTATACAACGTAATGAAAGGTTAATCCTGATGTGTTCGTCATCAAGCTAATAGTTCTGACCGAACATCTATATATCCGGGAGCTCGGTGTTTTCGTACAGCGTGCAAGCCTCGTTTCAATCAAGAGGACGCACAAACTACGAAACAGAGCACCCACCTGCTTAGAGCGGGTTCAGGACATTGGATATAATATGACGGCACGATTGGGATTAACCTTCATACATAGAAACCCCTTAAGGATTATTCCTTAAGGGGTTTTTTTATGTTGTCAGACTTTATTGATTATGGAAAGAATGTTCTTTGTTAAAGGATGCTCCAATTTCAGCAGCACGTTCAGCAGCTCGCTTAATACTAGTGGTAATCGTACTCTCATAGTCTCGGTCTTGTAAATAGGATAGGCCGGCTTCAGTCGTACCTCCTTTACTTGTTACATTTTGCTTAAGAGTTGAGGCATCGACTGCTTGTGTCTTTAGCATTTCAGCAGCACCAGCTATGGTCTCATAAATGAGAGGTCGTGCATGAGCTTCTTCTAGTCCTAGCTGTTCAGCTGCCTTTTGAAAGCATTCAACCATGTAATAGAAGAAGGCTGGCCCGCTTCCTGATAACCCCGTAACCGCATTAAGGTGTTCCTCAGACAATGTCGTTACCATTCCGACAGATTGAAAGAGTGCTTCTGAGGTATTCATTGTATCTAGTGTTGCATGGCGCCCACGACAGATTGCAGTCGCTGATCGTCCTACCGTTGCTGAGGTGTTTGGCATCGCACGGACAATTGGAACATCATCTTCAAGCAAATGTTCGATTAGAGAAGTCTCAATGCCAGCAAGTACGGAGATAATGGTGTGATGGCTCTGCAGCTTTCCTTTAATTCGATCAATTCCTGAGGTAAGGTCTTGTGGTTTCATGGCAAGTATAATAAGAGAAGCGGTGTGAAGTTCATTTGAAGGTGAGGTAGTCGTTCGTATTCCGTAGGTTTTATTGAGGTATTCTAATCGTTCCACCTTTGAACGATTGGTGACAACGATTTGCTCTTTTGGCAGTAGGTTCTTATTAAGGAGTCCGGCAATCATTGCTTCTGCCATATATCCAGCCCCTAAAAAGAGGATACGTTCGTTGCGCAACATGAAACTGCCTCCTTCGGCTGAGTGATTTCACTCATTATCTATTCCGAGAATAAAATAGTCAAGAACATTCTGAAAAATAGTGGAGGTACCTAGATGTATGCGAATGAATATCGTATAGTAGAAAAGGGTAACGTTTAGGTATTACTTTACTTGCTAGGAGGAAACGTCATGTTACACCAATTTTCACGAAATGAATTAGCAATAGGCAAAGAAGGGTTACAACTAATGAAGGATGCTACGGTCGCTGTTCTTGGCATTGGAGGCGTTGGCTCGTTCAGTGCTGAGGCATTGGCAAGAAGCGGAGTGGGTCGACTCATCTTAATTGACAAAGATGATGTGGACATCACAAACGTCAATCGCCAAATCCATGCGCTTGTATCGACTGTAGGCCAGTCTAAAGTTGACTTAATGGCAGAGCGTATCAAGGACATAAACCCTGAATGTGAAGTCATTCGTTTACATATGTTCTATACGGAAGAGACGTATGAAGAGTTGTTTCAATATGAACTTGATTATGTAGTGGATGCGAGTGATACGATTTCGTATAAAGTCCATTTGATTGAACAGTGTCTCGATAGAGGAATCCCGGTGATTTCGAGTATGGGAGCCGCTAACAAAATGGACCCAACCCAATTTGAAGTTGCGAACATCTTCAAGACAAGTCACGACCCTATTGCGCGCGTGATTCGTAACCGACTACGAAAGGATGGGTACAAGAAGGGAATTCCAGTCGTCTATTCTAAAGAGAAACCGATTAAGATTAAAGAAGAGGTTCGTCAAGAAGTCATTCCAGACAACCCACAAACTCGGAAAGCAGAAATGCCACCATCCTCGAACGCATTTGTTCCATCCGTCTCTGGGCTTATCATGGCGAGTCATGTTGTGCAAGAACTGTTGTCATCGATTACAATCGATCGACAAAATTAAGAACAGCTCCTTACGACAATCGTAAGGAGCTGTTCGTTTGTGTATTAGCGGGCAACTTGTTCAAGATTTCCATTCTTATCCATGCGGAAGGCGGTGTTCGCTACCTGATCTTCTTCATCAAAGACAACCATCTTACGTGCCCGGTCCATAATTTGAATTAGCATTTGATAGTCTTCTTGAACGCTTGCGTATTGCTTCTCAAGCTTAGCTAATTGTTGTTGTAACGTATGGTTATGCTCTTGAAGTTTCCCATTCTCTTGTTGTAAATTCGAGATTTTGGCTTCAGATTCATAGGAACCTTCATACTGTTTCTTTAAATCTTTCACGTAATGGATGACTTGGTCAAATGTTATGGCAGGTACACTCGTTCCAAGATCCTCATAGGAGATGGTAGCAGGTTCTTGTGTTGGTAAGGCAGGTAGGGCAATGGTTTCCATAACCTCTACTTCTTGTTCTTCTACACTCGGTTTACGCAATGGGACTTGTTGTGCAAGCGCCCGTTTCTTCTCTTTTCTCTTTCTCTTCGCAAGGTCAATGGCAGATTCATAACGTTGACGAACCTCAGCATTCCATCTGAAACCACATGCTGCAGAAGTACGGTTTAGCGCATCGCCCACCTCATCAAATGCTCTCAATTGAGTGCTACCTTCACGTATATGACGAAGAACCGTTTCAGCTAATAGTAAATCATCTTCATGAGACCATGCATCTTGTCTAACTTTAACCATTGTTCATTCCACTCCTTATCTTCTAGACTTGCCGATTTGATAGAATTCGTTTAATCATTTAGTTGTATTCTTGACAAGAAAATGGAAAATATACATGATCTCTATGAGATAACTAGTTCTTTTTCTTATTTTGAATGGATTCGTATACTTGACTGATCCCTTTCTCGAACTTTCCGGTCTTCTTCGGTGAATAGTAGACCGCATCTTTAATAGAATCAGGCAGGTATTGTTGGTCTACCCATCCAGATTCATAATTATGAGGATATTGATAATCAATCCCACGACCGAGCTTCTCAGCTCCCTTGTAGTGAGCATCCTTAAGATGGGCGGGCACATCACCACTTTTTCCTTTACGTATATCTGAAAGGGCAGCATCTAGCGATTTATACGCTGTATTTGATTTAGGTGATAGGCATAACTCCACGATTGCGACTGAAAGGGGAATTCTTGCCTCTGGGAAGCCGAGTCGCTCAGCTGATTGAATAGCATGCAGCGTCCTTGGTCCTGCTTGAGGGTTCGCTAGACCAATATCTTCATAGGCAGTAACAAGCATCCTTCTTCCAATATTATCTACGTCACCGGCTTCAATTAGTCTGCCTAGGTAATGAAGTGCAGCATTCACATCGCTTCCTCGGATGGATTTCTGGAAAGCAGACAACACATCGTAATGTGCATCTCCATCCTTGTCATGAGAAAAGCTCTTCTTCTGCATACATTGTTCAGCCACTTCAAGGTCAATGACAATGGTTCCGTCTTCGCCAGCAGGAGTTGAATATGCGGCTAACTCCAGTCCATTGAACGCTGAACGCATATCTCCGTTAGAAGAATACGCAAAGTGGTCGAGGGCGTCAGAAGAGAGCTGGATGTTCATCGTACCAAGTCCTTTATCCTCGTCCTCAATAGCACGATTTAAGGCTTCTTTAATGTTCTCAATGCTCAACCTTTCAACTTCGAACAAGTGAGAGCGGCTTCTAATAGCTGGATTTATGGAGTGGTAAGGATTGCTTGTTGTGCACCCAATTAACGTAATTAAATTGCTCTCTACGTGAGGGAGGAGGAAGTCTTGTTTCCCTTTATCCAGTCTGTGCACCTCGTCTAAGATGAGGATTAGCTGACCTGACATTTTCGCTTCTTCTACAACAATCTCCATATCTTTCTTCTTATCTGTAACGGCGTTCAATATTTTATATCGTACATTTAGTGTTTTCGCTAAGGCCATTGCCATGGAAGTTTTCCCTGTACCTGGTGGGCCAAATAGGATCATGGAAGCCAAGCGGTTCGCTTCAACCATTCTACGAATCATCTTGCCTTCTCCTACTAAATGCTCCTGGCCGATAATGTCTCCGATGTGTTCAGGACGCATGCGGAAAGCCAATGGTTGTTGTTTCATAACATCCGCTCCTTTTTCTACTCGCCCTTTACAATAAAGTTGTAATCATTAAAATGCAAGAGACTTGCCATTCGTGCTATAATAGCTATTGTTTCTTTTATAGATGGCATGATGTGCGGTGTTTATTTGCACAATGTGAGCTGGTTTACTGAAACGTATACCGTGGCCAAAATGCTTGACGCTATCAATTAATTCATGCCCGGGACATCACTAAAGAACCACAAGATGAAAGGGAAATGCAAATGTCATACTACACATCTAAGAGTTACGCAGCGAATCGTCGTGTGGATCGATCCTTACTCATTCGCTGGGCATTCTTTATCGTTGGATTAATCATATTATCTTTTGGAGTTTCAATGACGATTGAAGCAGATCGATTTGGTATTGGTCCATGGGATGTGTTTCACGTAGGTCTATTTGAACAGTTTGGGCTTACTGTTGGAACGTGGTCGATCATTGCAGGGCTCGTCATTGTTGGCGGAACTGCACTTGGGACAAAGAAGCTTCCTCAAATCGGAACCATCTTAAACATGCTATTAATCGGTGTATTTATTGATATCTTTACTATTTACGTGTTACCCACTCCAGAAACATTCTGGGGGAATATTGTTATGTTCTCCTTGGGTATCATGATCTTAGCTTATGGGATTGGAATCTATGTGGCACCTGGCCTTGGGGCTGGTCCACGTGATAGTTTAATGCTACTCATTCGTGACATTACAGGTTGGAAGGTACAATGGGTTCGAAATGGAATTGAAATTACTGTCCTTATATTAGGGTGGCTACTTGGAGGACCGGTTGGAATAGGTACAATTCTGATTGCCTTGTTCCTTGGTACGATTGTCGGCTATTCCCTACCTCAAATGACACAATGGATGAATCGCATAATTGAAAGAGGTGAACGCTATGAAGATCTCAACCAAGGGACGTTACGGTCTGACTATCATGATCGCTCTAGCTAAAAAGCATGGAGAAGGTCCGACGTCATTAAAGTCAATTGCAAGAGAAAATGAATTATCAGAGCATTATCTGGAGCAACTTATTGCCCCACTTCGGAACGCTGGTCTTGTACGAAGCGTTCGAGGAGCGTATGGCGGGTACATGTTAACACGTGACCCGAGTGAAATTACGAGTGGGGATGTCATCCGAGTACTTGAAGGCCCAATCAGCCCGGTCGAGGGAATTGAAGATGAAGAGCCGGCCAAGCAAGCTCTTTGGAGACGTGTGAGAGATGCAGTGAAAGAAGTGCTAGATACAACTACTCTACAACATTTAGCTGAACACGATTCTGGTGAAGACCAGGAACCTTACATGTTTTATATTTAATGGAATAGAGAAGGAGGGCCGTCATGAAACCAATCTATTTTGACCATGCGGCAACAACGCCGGTCCGTTCTGAAGTGATACAAGCAATGGTACCTGTGTTGGAAGAAGTTTATGGAAACCCATCTAGTGTACACTATTATGGTAGAAAGGCTCGTCAGTTGCTTGACCAAGCTCGTGCTACATTGGCTGGTGGCCTTCATGCGAACGAGAAAGAAATTGTGTTTACAAGCGGGGGGACAGAATCTGATAACTTAGCCATCTTTGGTTCTGTTGAAGCGCGGAAACATCTTGGGAATCATATTATTACAACTACCGTTGAGCACCACGCTGTTCTTCATGCAGCGGAGGAGTTAGAGAAAGAAGGATATGATGTAACGTATCTACCTGTGGATGAGTCAGGGAGAGTTTCTATTCAAGATCTAGAGCAAGCGTTACGTGACGACACAATTCTTGTAACCATGATGTATGTAAATAATGAAACAGGTATTATTCAACCTATTCAGGAAGCCGCTCAGCTGTTAGCCAATCACCAAGCACTATTCCATACGGATGCCGTTCAAGCATTTGGAACACTCGAGGTGGATGTAACGGCTCTCGGAGTTGACCTGTTAACCATTACATCTCACAAGATTAATGGACCTAAAGGTGTCGGGGTACTTTATAGTAAAGAAGGTACCATGCTCGCTTCTCGCCAACATGGAGGAGAACAAGAACGTAAGCGCCGTGCAGGAACAGAGAACACGGCAGATATCCATGGATTTGCGAAGGCTGTTGAGCTTGTGAGGCAGGAACAAGAATCTCAATCCGCCTTATATAAGCAATACCGTGAGCAATTTATTCAAACCTTGGCCGAACAAGGTGTAAACTATGAACTAAATGGTGATCGGGAACATGCCGTTGATACCATTGTGAATATTAGTTTCCCTGGGACGAATGTAGAACAGTTGCTAACGAATTTCGATCTTGATGGCATTGCAGCGTCTAGTGGATCAGCTTGCACGGCGGGGTCTGTAGAACCTTCTCACGTGTTAACCGCTATGTATGGTGCAGGGAATGATCGAACAACAAACTCCATTCGTTTCAGTTTTGGACTAGCGAATACTGAAGAAAACGTTGTACAAGGCGCTGAGAAAGTCGCTAAGGTTGTCAAACGTTTAAGCAAGACATCATAAGGTAGGTGACACACATGAAAGAACCGAAAGATACACGTGTTGTAGTCGGGATGTCTGGAGGAGTCGATTCTTCCGTTGCCGCACTACTTCTAAAACAACAAGGCTACGATGTAGTCGGCATTTTCATGAAGAACTGGGATGATACAGACGAATTTGGTGTCTGTACAGCAACAGAAGACTTTGAGGATGTTGTCCGCGTAGCGAACCAATTAGATATCCCATATTACTCTGTGAACTTCGAGAAGCAATATTGGGACAAAGTATTTACGTACTTCCTTGAAGAGTATAAAGCCGGACGTACTCCGAACCCAGACGTTATGTGTAACAAGGAAATTAAATTTAAAGCGTTTCTTGAGCATGCCATGTCTCTAGGAGCTGATTATTTAGCGACAGGACACTATGCACAAGTTCGCCAAAACGGAGATGTATTCGAAATGCTCCGTGGTGTGGATAACAATAAAGACCAAACGTATTTCTTAAATCAGTTAGACCAAGACGTTCTCTCTAAAGTTATGTTCCCACTTGGGCACATGGATAAAAGTGAAGTTCGTGAAATTGCGAAAGAAAATGATCTAGCTACTGCTACTAAGAAAGACTCTACGGGGATTTGCTTTATTGGTGAACGTAATTTCAAACAATTCCTAAGCGAATATATTCCAGCTCAACCTGGCAATATGGAAACGATGGATGGAGAAGTTAAAGGCAAGCACGATGGTCTAATGTACTACACATTAGGTCAACGTCAAGGACTTGGCATTGGTGGTCCTGGTGAGCCATGGTTCGTTATTGGGAAAGATGTTGAGCGAAACGTCCTATACGTTGGGCAAGGCTATCACAATGACTACTTGTACTCGACAGGACTAGAAGCCTCAGAAATGAACTGGAGCTTAAACAACGTTCCAACTGAATCCTTTGAGGCGACGGCTAAGTTCCGTTACCGCCAAGAAGACACAGCTGTTACGGTTCATCCTTTAGAAGGTGGGAAAATCAAAGTTGATTTCCATGAACCTCAACGCGCTGTTACTCCTGGTCAAGCTGTTGTCCTATACGACGATCAAGTTTGTCTAGGTGGAGCAACGATTGATGAAGTCATTAAAGATGGCTCAAATATGACCTACGTTGGTTAACGATGAAAACCCTTGTCCGTATAAATATGGCAAGGGTTTTCTCACTACATAACAGCACTAATTACAAAGGACGGAGGATTATAATGAACTATTTAGAACAGGGCATTCAATATATGCAAGAAGAGAAATATGAGGAAGCGGCACAACAATTCGTGCAGGCAATTGATGAAAATCCTACTGAACCACTTGGTTACGTGAACTTTGGTAACCTACTATTACACATGAATGATCATGAACGCGCAGAGCGTTTCTTCAAGAAAGCTATTGAAGTGGATGAACAGGCAGCAACCGCCTATTACGGCCTTGGGAATGTTTATTACGAGCAACAACAGTATCAAAAAGCTCAGCAGCCTTTCCAACAAGCGATCCAAAAAGGACTTGAAGAGAGCGATGCGTATTACATGCTTGGCCTTTCTTTCCTTTATGAAGAGCATTTCAAGCTCGCCATTCCGTACCTCCAACGTGCAACAGAACTGGACAAAGAGGATGCAGAGAAGAAATTCCAGTACGGGCTTTGCCTCGCTCAAGTTTCTGAACTGGATATGGCGATGGAGACATTTCAATCTGTCTTAGAGCTCGACCCTTCCCATAGCGATGCGCATTATAATTTAGGCGTATCTCACCTATATAAAGAACAACCTCAAGAAGCGCTTAGCCATTTCGACAAAGCGATTGAGTTAAACCCTGAGCATATGCTCGCTGCTCACGCGAAAGGACAAGTGGAAGAAGCGATTGGAAAACAGGAGTAATTCCACGATTAAAGGAGTTTCATGCGATGGATTCAGAACGCGTGTTAGAAGACGAGACAACAGAAGAAAAGAGCTATGTTAAAGGTGAACTGTTACGAATGATCTTCCGGAATGACGAGGAGCACTTTTCTATTGCTCTTATTAAGATTCAAGAGACGAATGAATCGTTTAACGAGAAAGAAATAGTGATTAAAGGATATTTCCCTCGTCTTGATAAGGGAGAACATTATCTGTTCTACGGAGAGAAGGCCTACCATCCGAAATTCGGAGAACAGTATCAAGTGAATCATTATACAAAGGAGATTCCTACGTCGAAAGAAGGAATCGTTCTGTATTTATCCAGTGATTTATTCTATGGAATTGGGAAGCGTACAGCAGAACGAATTGTAGGTACTCTAGGAGAAGGCGCTATCCAGAGAATCTTAGATGATCCATCCTGTCTCGATCAAGTTCCTCATCTAAAGGCGGATAAGCGTGATCAGCTTGTCGCCGACCTAAAGAAACACCAAGGATTCGAGCATATTGTCATTACATTGAGTGAATATGGCTTTGGATTGCAGATGACCCAACGCATTTATGAACAATACCAAGATCAAACCTTAGAATTATTAGCTGAGAATCCATACCAATTTGTATTTGATATTGAGGGATTCGGATTTAAGCGAGCGGATGAAGTAGCGCGTCAACACAATATCTCAATGGACCACCCAACACGGGTACAAGCAGCCTGTATGTATGCTTTGAATCAATGGATACAAGATGGCCATGTATATGTCCCATTCGAGAAAGTATTTGACGAAGCTTATGCAGTATTAAAGACTGATGAGCATGAAATAAGCTATGAGACCATTGCAGAACAGCTGGTTCAACTTTCTGATGAGGAGCGAGTTGTAGTGGAGCAAGAGCGAGCTTACCTCCCATCTCTTTACTATGCAGAAAAGGGGCTCACAACCCAAATACATCGAATCATGCTCTCGGATGTTGAGGATACCTTTACCCAATCGGACGTCATGAAAGTGGTGGGTGAGATTGAAGAGGAAGAGGGATTAAGCTATGGGAAAGAGCAATATGAAGCCATAGAGAAAGCTCTTCACTCAAAAATCAACATCTTAACAGGTGGTCCAGGTACAGGGAAGACGACGGTAATTAAAGGAATTGTCACAGCTTACGCTAAACTGCAGCGTAAATCGCTTAACCCAGCAGATTATGGGAACGATGACGCCTTTCCATTTGTCCTTACTGCTCCAACAGGACGTGCGGCTAAGCGTATGAACGAGTCTACTGGTATTCCAGCGGTTACGATTCACCGCTTGCTCGGCTGGAGTGGGGGGGACTCATTTGATCGTGACCAAAATAACCAATTGGACGGGAAGATTATTATCATTGATGAATTTTCCATGGTCGATATTTGGCTTGCCAATAAGTTATTTAAGGCGATTCCTGATGACATGCAAGTACTCATCGTAGGGGATGAAGACCAGCTTCCTTCTGTTGGTCCAGGTCAAGTACTCTCTGATTTATTGGCTTCAGACCAGCTGCCTGCTACCCAGTTAAGGGAAGTGTATCGCCAAAAAGAAGGCTCGAAAATCATCCAGTTAGCCCATGAAATGAAAGACGGAATTTGCACAGACCAAACGCTACAGCGTGCTAATGACTTTAATTTTATTGCCTGCTCTGAACAACAAACCATGCCAGTAATTGAACAAGTGTATGAGAAAGCATTAAGCAAGGGTCATACGGTCCGGGACATACAAATTCTTGCACCCATGTATCGTACGAAGAATGGCATACACGAATTAAACGAACAAATCCAACAGCTCGCAAACCCGACGAGTGGTCAGAAACGTCAACTGAAACTAAAGGATGTGACATTCCGAACGGGAGATAAGGTCATTCAATTAGTCAATCAACCAGAATCGGGTGTGTATAACGGAGATATTGGTGAGATTGTTGCGATTTACGAAGAGGATGAAACGAAAGAACAAACCGAGAAGCTTGTGGTGGATTATGATGGGAAAGAAGTAGAGTACTTAAAGAAAGACGCCAATCAATTGATGCATGCGTATTGTACGTCCATTCATAAATCACAGGGTTCTGAATTCTCGATTGTCATTTTACCAGTCGTTCGTGGATACTCAAGAATGCTTCGGCGTAACTTGTTATATACAGCAGTCACGAGAAGTAAGTCTTCCCTTATTATTGTAGGAGATAAGCATGCCTTCAAACGCGGGGTGGAAACCGTTGATACGAATAAGCGATACACGAGTCTGCAGGAACGTCTTAAGGAAGTTATGGATAAAGAGCCCAATGAGGTGGAAGTAATTGATGATGAGGAAGAACTTTCCCCTTATGACTTCATGTAATTGAAGCATAATAAGGATGTTCACTTAGTGGTGAACAAGGCACCGGCTTCGCGACCACTGATCACACGGATGTATGAAATTCCTTCAATTGGTAAGAATGACATTCAGAACAAAGGTGAGGGGGACCTTCTGAATGCATTGTCCAAACTGTAACCGGAAAGATATCGGTAAAATTGGGAATCACCAATATTATTGTTGGAATTGTTTTATAGAGCTTTCTGTAAATGAAGGAAAGCTCCACGTACACCAAGTTGAGGAAGATGGTTCGTTAAGTTCTCTCGACGATTTATTCGGCGAGGAAGAAGAACAGAAAGAAGCCTGGTGGTAAATCCTTTATTGGGTGGTGAAGCGAATGAACCGTACTATCACTTCTCTAGCAGCGATGGGAATAGGTGCATATCTCTACTCCACAGCCAGAGAGCGGGATTTATTCTCTCAACGATCAATGAAACGTATGCGTAAACGTTTCAGACGAGCTTTTCGTTAATAAGAAAAGGGATAGCATTTGCTATCCCTTTTTTTGGAGGGAGTTTTATGTTTACGAACGAGCGATACAATCAATGGATTTATCGAAGTTTCTTTCTCTTACTTTGGTTGCTAATTATCTTCTTGCTTATGAAGTTGTATCCATTCTATGCGCCTGCTTTACACTTGCTGTTCAAGCTACTTGTTCCCTTCGTTGTAGCGATGTTTATAGCGTATTTGCTGCATCCTACGATTGAAAGACTTCATGAAATGCACGTACCGAGATGGGCAGCTATTACAATTATTTATCTTCTTTTCTTTGGGGGAGTTGGCTATGCAGTCTATATGATGTATCCAATCTTTCTAAGGCAGTTAAGTGAACTTGTAGAACAAATCCCTTCTTTCGTTGATACGTACCGAGAATATATCTTAAAGGCTTATGAACGAACCGCTTTCCTTCCTGAGAAAGTCCACGATCGTATGGATGAACTGCTACAATCCATCGAGGCGAGAGGTGAGCAGTTGCTTGTAGGGTTAGGTACTCGTTTAACAGGGATGCTAGATGTCATTATCTTTCTTGCCGTAATTCCTGTACTCGTGTTTTATATGTTGAAAGATTTCACGCTAATGAAGAAGACATTGTTTCGTCTTACTCCTGCTAAGTATCGAAAAGAAGGCAAGGAAGTCCTGCAAGAGGTCGATGATAGTCTTGGGCATTACATACGTGGTCAACTTCTTGTTTGTCTATTTGTAGGAGGAATCTCCATTGTACTTCTTTGGTTCATTGGGATGCGCTATCCTCTTGTTCTTGGGGGGATCATGGGAGTAACGAATATCATCCCGTATTTCGGCCCCATTCTTGGAGCCATACCTGCTCTAGTTATTGCGTTTACTGTTTCAACAAGGATGGTTGTCTTTGTTCTGATTGTTGTTCTTGCTGTTCAGCTAATTGAGAGCAACCTGCTGTCGCCATACATTGTCGGTAGAAGTTTGCATATGCACCCAATCCTAATTATCTTCGCCTTACTGATTGGTGGAGAGATTGCCGGGATAGTGGGGATGATTATCGCCGTCCCAGCCCTCACAATCTTAAGGGTATTTGCCCACCACACAGATGTTTTCCCACGGGGAGATTGACATTTTCGACACAGTTATCTATAATTTGTGGCATACATGACAGATGACGAACGCGTTGAAGGATCGAGTACGAAGTAGCCCATCTTTAAGAGAGGAATTGCCGAGGCTGTGAGCAATTCCAGATGAAGAACTTCCGAACGCTAGTCCGGAGTGCGATTAATACTCGCCGGGTTTCGCCCCGTTACAGCGAATACTGAGTGATGGACCTCGTCCATAACCAGGGTGGTACCGCGGAAAACTCCCGTCCCTGCATCGATTAACTGTGCAGGGGCGGGAGTTTTTTGCTCTCGTCTCGTCATTACATAACCTAAAGGAGGAGTTACTTATGAAATCATTAACGTCCGCTCAAGTGCGTCAAATGTTTCTAGATTTCTTTAAAGAAAAACAGCACTCTGTGGAGCCAAGTGCATCTCTTGTTCCATTTGAAGACCCTACATTACTTTGGATTAATAGTGGTGTAGCAACGTTGAAGAAGTATTTTGACGGCCGTGTCATTCCTGATAATCCACGTATCGTGAACGCACAGAAGTCAATTCGTACAAATGACATTGAAAATGTGGGTAAGACAGCTCGTCACCATACATTCTTTGAAATGCTTGGAAACTTCTCAATCGGAGATTACTTCAAGGAAGAGGCAATCGTATGGGCTTGGGAGTTCCTAACAAGCAAAGACTGGATTGGCTTTGATGCGGACAAACTTTCCGTAACGGTTCACCCTCAAGACGAGGAAGCATTCAATATGTGGCGTGACCTGGTAGGACTACCTGAAGAGCGCATCATTCGTCTTGAAGAGAACTTCTGGGACATTGGAGAAGGCCCAAGTGGTCCAAATACGGAAATCTTCTATGACCGTGGTGAAGCATACGGGAACGACCCGAAAGACCCAGAGCTTTATCCAGGCGGAGAGAATGAGCGTTATCTAGAGATTTGGAACCTTGTGTTCTCTGAATTTAACCACAATCCTGATGGCACGTATACGCCACTTCCAAAGAAAAATATTGATACAGGTATGGGACTTGAGCGTATGGTTAGCGTAATTCAAGACACGCCGACAAACTTTGAGACTGACTTGTTCTTACCACTCATTCAACAAACAGAGAAAATAGCAGATACGTCTTATGGAAAATCCGTTGAAACGGATACTTCGTTTAAAGTGATTGCAGACCATATTCGTACAGTAACCTTTGCTGTAGCTGATGGAGCATTGCCTTCAAACGAAGGTCGTGGCTATGTATTACGTCGATTACTTCGCCGTGCTGTACGTTACGCGAAGCAGATTGACATTCACGAACCGTTTATGTATAAGTTGGTACCTCACGTTGGGAGTATCATGAATGAATTCTATCCAGAAGTGGAACAAAAGCAGGAATTCTTACAAAATGTTGTGAAGACAGAAGAAGAGCGATTCCATGAAACGTTAAATGACGGCCTTCAGATTCTAACAGAAATTATTGAACGCGAGTCTAAGGAAGGGAAGAACGTATTCCCTGGTACAGAAGTCTTCCGTCTTTATGACACCTATGGTTTCCCTAAAGAGCTAACAGAAGAATATGTACATGAGGCTGGCTTTACACTAGACGAAGAAGGCTTCCAGCAAGAAATGGAGCGCCAACGTGAGCGTGCGCGTAATGCAAGACAGAAAGTTGATTCCATGCAAATTCAAGAAGGGGTTCTTGGTGAAGTTACCGTAGACAGTGATTTCGTCGGATACGATGTGATGGAAACCGTCACGACCATCAATGAGCTCGTGAAAGGAAAAGACTTTGCTGGGCAGGCTACACAAGGGGAAGAAGTATATGTATTCCTTGAGTCTACTCCTTTCTATGCTGAGAGTGGTGGGCAAATTGCCGATACTGGTACGCTTCAAACCGAACATGCAGTGGTAGACATTCTGGACGTTAAGAAGGCACCAAATGGTCAACACCTTCATCGCGCTATCGTGAAAGAAGGAACAATTGAGAAAGGGGAACAAGTAACTGCTACAGTCAACAATGGATCCCGTTCTCATATTATTAAGAACCATACGGCCACACACTTATTGCACCAGGCATTGAAAGATGTTCTTGGTGAACATGTTAATCAGGCAGGTTCTTATGTAGCTCCTGAACGTTTGCGTTTCGACTTCTCTCACTTTAGCTCAATCACTGATGAAGAACTTGCTCAGATTGAAACGATTGTGAATGAGAAAGTGTGGAAATCCATTCCTGTTGCGATTGAAAGTATGGCATTATCCGATGCGAAAGAAAAAGGTGCTATGGCGCTATTTGGCGAGAAGTATGGAGAAGATGTACGCGTTGTATCTGTTGGAGATTATTCTATCGAGCTTTGCGGAGGGATTCACGTTCGCAACACAGCGGAAATCGGCTTGTTCAAGATTGTAACAGAGTCTGGAATCGGAGCAGGTACTCGACGCATTGAAGCGGTGACGGGTAAAGGTGCTTACGATTACATGTCAGGAAAACAGTCTCTACTAAATGAAGCCGCTGACCTGTTGAAGACAAAACCTGAAACAGTACCAGAGCGCATTAACGCTCTATACAAAGAACTGAAAGAATCCCAGCGTGAGAAGGAATCCCTCGCAGCTAAATTAGCGAACTTAGAAGCTTCTTCCATTCTAGATGAGTTTGAAGATATAGAAGGTGTGCCTCTTCTTGCGAAAGTGGTAGATGTAGCGGATATGAATGCACTACGTAACATGTTGGATGATTTAAAACAAAAGATTGATTCAGGAATCATTCTCCTTGCAACAGTCAACAATGGTAAGGTACAGTTGGCATCAGGCGTTTCTAAAGATTTAATCGACAAAGGTTACCACGCAGGGAACCTAATTAAAGAAGCGGCTTCACGTTGTGGTGGAGGCGGCGGTGGCCGTCCAGATATGGCACAAGCCGGCGGTAAAAATCCTGAACAAGTTGAGGAAGCCGTGCAATACGCAAAAACTTACGTGCAATCCGTTTCAACTAACGGTTAAAAAAGTATATAATAATAGCGGAATGGTTGCGTATGCGTTAACCAAAGCAAGAATCGGGTACATTCTATAGGAGAGGTGATTAAATGAGTTCTATGGATAAGACGATGAAATTTAACTTCTCAGAAGAGCCTTTCGACCAGGACGTTAAGGAAGTACTTCTGTCTGTACATGAAGCACTCCAAGAAAAAGGCTATAATCCGATTAATCAGATTGTAGGCTACCTGCTTTCTGGGGATCCGGCCTATATTCCTCGTCATAAGGACGCCAGAAATCTCATCCGTAAAATGGAAAGGGACGAGCTGATCGAAGAGTTAGTGAAGTTCTATTTAGATCACCAACAAGAGGGATAACATTCAATGAAGAAAATGGGACTAGATGTAGGCGAAAAGACAATTGGTGTGTCCGTAAGTGATGCATTTGGATGGACTGCACAAGGCATTACGACGGTTAAGTGGACAGAAGGAGAATTTGAGTCAGCATTTGACCAACTCGCTCCAATTATTTCCGAACACGAAATTACAACAATTGTCGTTGGCTTACCAAAGAACATGAATGGTACGATAGGAGAACGAGGGGAAGCCTCTCAAGTATTCGCAAATCGTATTCAAGAACGATTTAACATTCAAACGGATCTGTGGGACGAGCGTCTCACCACAATGGCAGCAGAGCGCGTTCTCCTTGAAGCGGACATGAGCCGTAGCAAGCGAAAGAAAGTCATCGATAAGATGGCAGCTGTCATGATCCTACAAAGTTATTTAGACGCAAAAGTATAATGAGGTGAATAAAATGGCTGAAGAAGAAAAAGAGCGAATTATTATCCCTGACGAAAACGGGGAAGAACATCTATTTGAAGTACTATTCAAATTCGATGTAGATACAACAGGTAAATCTTATATGGTCGTTGTACCAGCTGAACAGCAAGACACTGACGAAGAAGTAGAAGTGTTTGCATTCCGTTATGAAGATAACGCAGGCGAGGAAGACGACTTAGCCCTTTACCAGATTGAAACTGAAGAAGAGTGGGAAATGGTAGAGGAAATGCTTAACACGTTCACAGAGGACGAGCAATAAGATAAGAACTGAAACCCTTACTCCTTAGAGGAGTAAGGGTTTTTTTGTTTCTGGTGGTGGATAGGGTGGTTGGTTGGGTCAATCTTCAATAGCAATACGAAAGGAGCGAATCATATGCCAAAGAAACCATTAGGCATAACACAGCAGGAAAAGAGGGATCCTGTTGGAGATATTGTAACGAGAGGTAAGACAGAGTCTGATATCGTGGAATAGCTGAAACTCATAAGTCTTTATCAATGGTGATTGCTTCAACCTTCATCCTTATGTAAAAAATCTCTAAAATTAAAGAAAAGGGAGCTTCTTAGCTCCCTTTTCTTTGTATTACTCTAAAGTATATTCTACGGTTTGTTTTTCCGTTATGGTTTCATAGGAATCTCCATTCATTGTATAACCGAAGACTAATTTAACTTCGTTAATATCAGCATTCTTAACAACAAAGGCATCTTGAAATTCTTTCTTTACTTCACCAATAAACATAGATTCCATATCAGAATCAGTCACAAGAAAATCTTTCATTTGTCCATCAATTTGTTCCCCTTGGTCTGTAACAACATTCATAAGGTCATACCATTCAATGTTTTCTTCTGTTGTGTTTTCAGCCGTATATTGAACTTGTATGTAAGAGAATCCTTCATCTAAATTAGAAATATTAGCATCCGCCATATAAGATAATTCTTCTGCAAAAGCTGGATCTACTTCAGTTAATTTAATCACTTTGATATCCTGTATAGTAACATTTATGGGTGCTACATCAACGGTTTCATTAACCTTCTTTATCTTTAATAATTCCGCTTTTCCTGCTTGTGATTCAGCGGTTTGCCCAACTTCAAGCAACTCAATGTTCCCATCTTCATTTGTTTTTGGTTCTGATGGCTCTTCTTTTTGATTTAATGATTCTTGATCAGATTGTTTAGGCTCTTCGTCTTTGTCGCTATTTGCCGATGAGTTCTCTGCATCTCCACAGCCAACTAAGATTGTTGCAAGTAATAAACTAATACCTATTGATTTCCAATATTTAAACATTTCCATACCTCCATATGTAGTAATCACTTCAATTATATATGTTAGTTACATATTTTTCCACAAAAGAATCCGGTGTTTATATTCAATTTATTAGGCTATAACACTCTGACAATATTGGATACATAGATATGACTTTGCGTAATCAACCAACTCAATTAACAGTAAAACCACACCTACCGTGGCTTAGCAGGCCTCCTTCGCTTTTCGTGGTGTCCAGCTGCATGGGGCAGACCCTCTGGTCATAAGCAATTCAGCTTCGTGAAGAAAGGGCACTTCACTGCGCTGCCTTGCTTATGCCTGCCGGGTCTAGACGCCCCATTCCGCTTTTCGGGGTGTCTAGCTGCGGAGGCCAGCCACTACGGACATAAGTCGATGACCTGCGTGAGGAAAGGGCACCTCACTCCGGCCCTCGTCTTATGCCTACCGTGGCTTAGCAGGCCTCCTCCGCTTTTCAGGGTGTCCAGCTGCAGCGGCTAGGCACTACGGTCATAAGCAATCTAGCTCCGTGAGGGAAGGGCACCTCACTGCGCTATCTTGCTTATGCCTACCGTGCCTGACCAAGCCGCTTCCGCTTTCCGGGGCGACATTTTTCTTTGGTATTCTAGTTTTGGTGGGGAATTTTGTAGTATAATGTATCGGATGAAGGGAGGAAGTGTGTATGTCATCTTCTGATCGTGAAGATTTTAATGAAGAGAAGCGTAAGGCAAAGATGCAGGAGGCGCGTACGGTGAGGAAAATTGTTGGGATAACGTTAGGTGTGCTAGTGCTTGTGCTGATTGTTGGTGGGGTTTCGGGCTACCTTTATATCTCATCTGCACTTAAACCCGTTGATCCGAGTAGTGAGGATACGAAACAAGTTGAGATTCCGATTGGGTCTTCGACAACGCAAATTGCGTCTATATTAGAAGAGAATAACATTGTGAAGGATAGTACGGTTTTCCGTTATTATATTAAGTTCAAGAATGAGTCTGGTTTCCAAGCGGGGGATTATCAATTTTCTCCTTCAATGACACATGACGAACTCATTTCTGCTTTGAAGACGGGTAAAATCAAGCAGGAAGCGGTGTTTGAGGTTACGGTTCAGGAAGGTTTATCACTTGAGCAGATTGCTTCGAAATATGCTTCAAAGACGTCGTTAACGAAAGAAGAGTTTATGAATAAAGTCGACGACCTTGGTTATGTGGAGACGTTAATTGACCAATATCCAAGTATACTTACGGATGCCATTACGGATCCTGAAATTCAACATCCGTTAGAGGGGTATTTGTTCCCTGCTACGTATAGTTTCTTTGAAGAAGACCCTTCTGTTGATGTAATCGTCCGTAAAATGCTACAGAAAACTCAAGATGTGGTCACCCCATATTTAGACAGTATTGGAGAATTGCAGATTAATGGTGAATCCGCAACCCTTCATGAAGCTGTTACACTTTCTTCGCTTGTAGAGGAAGAGGCGCCTGGCTCTGAAGATCGTAAAGCCATTGCTGGTGTGTTCTACAATCGTCTGGAGAAGGATATGCCGCTCCAAACGGACCCTACTGTTCTTTATGCGGTTGGCACTCATAAAGAGGAAATTACGAAGAAGGATTTACAAAAGGAATCCCCGTATAACACGTACGTTATTCAAGGGTTACCTGTAGGACCTATCTCAAACTTTAGCGAAGATTCACTTCAATCTATTTTAGAGCCGAAGGAATCTGAACATACGTACTTCTTAGCAGCGCCAGATGGAGAAGTCTATTATTCGAAAACATACGACGAACACTTAGAATTAAAGAAAAAATATCTTGATTAAAGCAGAAAGAATGCGGGGACTGTCTCGCATTCTTTCCTTTCGTTATGGTAAAATAAGAGGGTTGTGTTAAATTTGTACCGCTTGTTAAGAACGAAGGAGGATCTCAATGATTGAGTCTACAATAGAGGCGTATTTGCTCCAGAACCTACCTGAACAGGATGCTGATATCAAGGAAATGGAAGCATACGCAAAGGAACACCACGTTCCTATTATGGAACCATTAGGGATGGAGTATTTACTGCAGCTGTTACGCATTCATCAGCCTGACAGAATTCTTGAGATTGGGGCTGCCATTGGGTATTCTGCAATTCGTATGGCTAAAGAATTGCCAAATAGTCACATTGTGACCATTGAACGTGATGAGGAACGCTACCAAGAAGCGATAGACCGTATCCAGAAATCAGGATTATCGGACAGAATAGATGTTGTATTTGGAGATGCGTTAGAGAAACAAGACGAACTCCTTCAATCGGGTCCGTTCGACCTTCTATTTATAGATGCCGCAAAGGGACAATATCAGCGATTCTTCGAGATTTACCGAACAGGTTTATCAAAGAATGGGATAATCGTTTCTGACAATGTACTATTTAAAGGCTATGTAGCTGAAGAAGAGCTAGGTACATCAAGAAAAGAGAAAATAGCGAAAAAGATTAAAGCCTACAACGAATGGTTGCTTCAACACCCTGATTACCGGACGTCGATTATGCCAATCGGAGACGGTGTAGCGGTGAGTACACCAAGGGAATAGCTTTTGGGTTGAGATGAACAACTAATTACGTTTGTTCGCGCCGTAACTTGTTAAGGATGAACGGTAGATAGGCTACTCAACCATCAGCATGTGTACGAGTGATAAGAGGCACGATGTGAAAGGAGAAAGAGACGACATGAACGAAAGACCTGTAGTAATTGGAGTAGCGGGAGGGACTGGTTCTGGTAAGACAACCGTTACGCGCTCCATTATCCAACAGTTTTCCGATAAAACTTTACTAATGCTAGAGCAAGATTTCTATTATAAAGACCAATCTCATCTTCCATTCGAAGAGCGGTTGAAGACAAACTACGACCACCCATTAGCCTTTGATAATGACTTGCTTATTGAACATATTGAAAAGTTATTGAATCATGAATCCATTGAAAAGCCAGTATATGATTACAAGCTTCACACGCGTTCTGAAGAAATTGTTCCAGTTGAGTCGAAAGAGGTTATTATACTTGAGGGGATCATGGTTTTAGAAGATGCTCGATTGCGTGACTTGATGGATATTAAAGTCTTCGTTGACACGGATGCAGATATACGAATTATTCGCCGTCTCCTACGTGACATTAAAGAACGTGGTAGAACGATTGATTCTGTAATTGAGCAATATGTAAATGTTGTCCGTCCTATGCATCTTCAATTTATTGAACCAACTAAACGTTATGCGGATATTATCATTCCTGAGGGTGGCCAAAACCATGTAGCCATTGACCTTCTTTCCACTAAGATTCAACGCATTCTAGATGAAAAAGGGCACTCCGACGACAACTAGGAAAAAATTGTTGAAAACCGCATGGAAATCTGCCATAGTAATGTGTAGTAGTTCTGAATAGAACGCTTACTTTTACATTTGGTGATACGAGCGCACACCATTGTGCCGCTCATTTTTATATGAAGGTTATAGTGATTGACACAGGATATTTGAAGGAGTGAATCGTTGTCATGGCTGAAGAGAAAAGTTATTATATGACCGAAGAAGGTAAACAAAAGTTAGAAGATGAGCTACATTATCTTAAAACAGAAAAGCGTCAAGAAGTCGTAGAACGCATCAAGATTGCGCGTGGCTTCGGAGACCTTTCCGAGAACTCTGAATATGATGCTGCGAAAGACGAGCAAGCGTTCGTTGAATCCCGTATTTCTCACGTGGAGAACATGATTCGTAGTGCTGTTATTATTGAGAATGATAATGCGGACTCAAGCGTTGTACAACTAGGTAAATCTGTTACCTTCCAGGAGATTCCTGATGGTGATGAGGAAACTTATAAGATTGTAGGAAGCGCAGAAGCCGATCCTTTCGAAGGTAAAATCTCAAATGATTCTCCTATGGCGAAGAGCCTTATTGGACATGAAGTAGGAGAAGAAGTTTCTGTTGTCACACCTGGTGGCGACATCCAAGTGAAAATTATTAGTGTTGACTAATGGACAAGCCCTCTGAATAGTGAATTCAGAGGGCTTTTTCGTTTAATTAACCGTTCATACGCCCATAATGGGAGCAGAAGGGGTGTATGAACCTTGAAGAAACGGAGAGTATATGGGTTTTCGACATGTATTTTATTAGGTTTTTTCATCTTATTGGCACAATTATCAAACCTTCAGTTGTTCTCGACTGAACACTATGGACCTGATCACGTGAATTTGCTAGAAGAGAGCGTTGCTCAACGAACACAGCAACTCGAAATTCATGATGGGCGTGGCGCGATTGTGGATCGAGATTTAGTACCGTTGAACCGCAAGGATGTAGAAGATATTATGCTAGCTCCATATCTTAATGAACTTGCTCTTCCTGAACGTTTTCAACAGTATTTCACTGAAGAAGAGATGGATAAGATGTTGAAAGCTGTTAAAGAGACTGACGGTCCAGTCTACTATACAGACATTGACGGATTACCGGAGCTTACATCAGACCAACTGGTAAAGATTCAAGAACTAAATCATCCGGCTTTATATACAGTCCAGCGTTCCATGCAGTTAGATGTTCCAACATTGGCCTCACATCTAGTTGGGATTGTTAGTGAAAACCGAGAAGCATTCGAAGAAAAGTATCCAGAGCTTACAGATGTCGATACAGACACGCCTATAGGTGGAATTGGACTTGAGAAGACAATGGACCCCTTTCTGTTATCGAAAGGCTCAGAAAGGCTGTTATTCCACGTGGATGGGAATGGGGACCCTCTCTTAGGGCTAGATATTTTCTACCGAGGCGATCCTGATGAATACTACCCCTTAAAGCTTAAAACGACAATCGATTCTACTTATCAGCAGAAAGCTGAAGCATTGCTCCAAGAGTATGGGATAGATAAGGGAGGGGTTGTCCTTCTTGATGTAAGGACAAGAGAAGTACTAGCCATGGCGAGTCTTCCAGCGCTCGAACGCACGAATCTGAGTGAGACTGCGACAAACCATATTCTTACTCGTAATATGCCTGGTTCTGTCTTCAAAGTTGTCGTTGCAGCCGCTGCTCTTGAACATCCAAAAGTAAACACGCGACAATCGTTTAACTGCAACCTCAATAAGGATGGAGAATCAGAATCTAGCCGGCCACTCGGGGCGTTAACGTTCGAGGAAAGCTTCTATCAGAGTTGTAATTATACGTTCGCTTCATTAACGAAAGACATGCTAGCTTATTCACCTACCGTATTAGAAGATTACGCAGATAAGCTTGGCTTGATGAACCCTCCTGGGTGGGTGGGGGATGTCTTTAAAGAGCAAGACGTCTCTCAACTTTCTCCTAATCCAGCTGGAACAATTTGGTCAGAAGATGATCAAGAAAACGTGGGAGAAGCGATTACACAAACTGCAATTGGAGGGAAAAATGTCATGTTCTCTCCGCTAAGCATTGCAAATATGATGGCAACAATTGCGGATGGAGGTACTAAGAAAGAGGTTAGGGTTGTTACAGATTTGTTGTATGAAAATAACGTCTCACTCTTTTCGTTTGATGAACATGAGGACAAGGAAAATAAACTGTCTCCGTACACGGTGAATCAATTGCAGAAGCTATTGATGGGTGTAACGGAACAGGGGACTGCACAAGCGTTAAAGGGACAATCCATTGCTGGAAAGACTGGCACTGCAAATATTAGAGGGTCTAAGGAAGAGGAGAGTATAGACAATCATTACTGGTTCGCTGGTTACTTTCCTGTAGAACAACCCGCTTATGCAATGGTTGTTGTCGATTTAAATACAAATCAAAACGGCGGACGGCATGTGGCCTTATTTGGCGATTTCGCTCAATCCATTATGGCCGGTCCATAATCCCTTCTAGATGTTAGAGGGGATTTTTGCTGCGTAGAGGAAGAAAGAATAGTGGGGAATTAATTGCTTTAATAGAAACTGTTCTTTATTAAGTGCAATCACGAATTGGAATACAACGTTCTCTTTAACATGTAGAAACTCTTGTACGCGACCATCTAAGAAAAAGATTATGAGCGTTTCTGTCAAACGGTCATACCCAATCTGCTCAAACGACTCTAGCTTCCATAACTTACGAGAAAATGTTGTCAGTTCCATATTCTAAACACCCCGTTATCATAAAAGTTTTATAATATATATTAGACAATGCATTCAAAAATTCCTTTTACCTATCAGAACTTTTTGTATTTCGACAAAAAAAGGTGTTTACGAAAAAGATATTTTGCTCATAGAATTGCCCATAGTATAATAGGGGAAAAGGGAGGAGACTGTCTTGCAATCAAATCGTGTTAATCGTTATGAGAAACAACGAAAAGTTACGCAACGTACAACGATGTTTTCGATTACAGGAGCCGTGCTCTTGGTCGTGTTAATTGGAGTATTCGTCTTTAATCTAGGAGGCGAACCAGGTCAAGCAGCCAAAGAGGCAAATTCAACTTCTCAAGAGAATAAGGAAGCGACGGAAGAGTCGAAACAAGAGGAAACGGAAAAGTCAGATGACAAGGCCTCCGATCAGCAAAGTGAAGAAGAGTCTGCCTCAACCAATGAAGAAGATTCGGTTGAGCAGGAGGAGCAAACTGGGGAACGGATTACTCTTGAAGAAAGCAGCGATGATCCAAATGTCGTCACTGCTTATACTAAGAACTGGGAGCCTGTCGGTACAGAGCAAACAGGAGAGCATGTGACAAAGTTTGAGAAAGGTACAGAGGAGTGGGCGGAAATGAATCTGGCCATTTCTAAAGCACTTAACTTAAATGAGGGTCAATACGTGCTGTGGTGGATTACACGTGGTGATGATAAACAAAGTTTTAAGGCTACGGTCTCCGATAGTGCTGAAACGGACACCTATCGTGTATATGGTTCGTGGGTAGCGAATGAGGGTTGGCAACCTACGAAAGTGGAAGTACTAAAAGAGAATGATAAAAAATAGATGATAGGTAGGAGTTAGGATATGAGAATTGGAATTATTGGAGCGATGGACGAAGAAGTCGCACTTCTTAAATCTTGGATGGAAGTAGAGTCTGAGGAAACAATTGCTGGATGCGTATTTTATAAAGGTACGATGCATGGCAAAGAGATTGTCTTGCTAAAGTCTAACATCGGTAAGGTGAATGCCGCATTGGCGACCGCTGTTCTACACGAACGTTATCAGCCAACTCATGTCATTAATACAGGGTCTGCTGGTGGATTTGCCGAGGAGTTGTCAGTAGGTGACCTCGTCATATCTTCAGAAGTGCGTCATCATGACGTTGACGTAACGGCCTTTGACTATGAATATGGCCAAGTCCCTGGTATGCCAGCCTATTATCAACCGGATGAGGAATTAGTTGCATTGGCAGAGCAAGCTACTCGGAAACTTGATTCCATTCACTCAGTACGAGGCTTAATCGCAACAGGAGATTCATTTATGCAAGATAAAACACGTGTAGACTTCGTTCGTACAAAGTTTCCGCAGCTGCAAGCAGCCGAAATGGAAGCGGCTGCGATTGCGCAAGTATGTGTTCAATATGAAACTCCGTTCGTCATTATTCGCTCTCTCTCGGATATCGCTGGGAAAGAGTCAAATGTATCCTTTGATCAATATCTTGAGAAGGCAGCCAAGCATGCTGCTACATTGATTAATCATATGGTAGAAGCGGTATAACCACTATTTACTAACTGGAGCGCCCCTTTTTCTATGTTATGATTCTCATAGAGAGAGGGGTGTTGAATGATGGATTCAAAGAAAGGGATGGAAGGAAAGATAAAAGACTATGGACGATATGTTCTCACGTTGCTGATGCTTAGTTTTTATCTATTCTTAGGATCTGTGATTACAACCTATCTACGTCCTAGTGAGTATAACGGCGTATTATTTATATTAACTATGTTTACATTAACTGCTACAGCTTATTTTGTCTTTCGATATAAACAATTGCAATCTCTAGAGCAACAGAATCCAGAGTAGAGTGCCCTTCATGAAGGGCACTCTATTTTTATGTTTTATATGGTCTAGTCTAATTGAGCTGACGTCACAGCGATAAAATTCATCCATTCTTTTTTCGCTTTTCCTTTCGATAAAATTCATGGAAAATCTTCATTAGCGCGCGCTTTTCAATTCTAGATACATAACTCCTTGAAATATCAAGAGATTTAGCCAACTCTCGCTGCGTCATCTCTTCCTTTAAACCAAGTCCGTAACGCCCAATAATGACCTCTTTCTCTCTCGCATCTAGAATATTTAAGTATTCATTAATCTTCTCTACTTCCATATTGAGCTGAATTTTCTCTACGACATCCGCATTTTCAGCCTTCAACACATCAATTAAGCTAATTTCATTGCCTTCCTTATCTTGACCGATAGGGTCATGGAGAGACACGTCTTTCTTTGTTTTCTTTAAAGCTCGTAAATGCATAAGAATCTCATTCTCTATACATCGTGCAGCATAAGTAGCCAATTTAGTACCTTTGCCGGGGGAGAAGCTTTCAATTCCCTTAATTAACCCAATGGTTCCGATTGAAATTAAGTCTTCATTGTCTTCACCGGTGTTATCAAATTTCTTGACGATATGTGCCACAAGGCGAAGGTTGTGTTCAATAAGTTTATTACGAGCCGTTTCATCTCCGTCTTTCATTTGTTGTAGACACCGTAGCTCTTCCTCTTGGTTAAGAGGCTGAGGGAATGCATGGTTCTTCACGTAAGAAACAAAAAAAAGCGCTTCCTTCGCGACGTACAGCAATGCGGCGAGTAGACTAGACATGAAAAAGCACCTCCGAGGATTGGTCATAAGCCTATGTATATTAACCTTATGCTCAAAAAGGAGGTGTGTGTCTGTCCTGTCTATAAAAAAAGCACACCCTTTTAAAAGGATGTGCTTCATACATTATTGTTCTGTTTGATGTTCTTTCGTGTCAGGTATTTCTCCGTTCTCGATATCATCTCGAATGCTCTTGTCCCAAAGTTTCACACCGCTACGATAGGCAGCTCTTGAAATCATGTGGCCGGCAACTGGTGTCGTCAATAAGACGAATATGATACCAAGTATGAGCTTGCCACTTACAATCCCTTGTTCAATGTACAAGTAAAGAAAAGCCCCAATCAAAATGCCTGATACGCCTAGTGTGGCACTCTTCGTTGCAGCGTGTAAACGTGTGTACACATCAGGAAAGCGAATAATTCCGATTGATCCAGAGAGCATGATGAATGTTCCAATCAATAGGCATACCATAATCACGATGTCCCAGAACATCTCAATCCACGTCTCGATCAATGATAACACCCTTTTCCAAGAACTTCGCCACTGCAACGGTTCCTATAAACAACAGGATTCCGATTAGAAGGATGACGTCGTTCAGTTTAGTTGTGACAATCAGTACAGCGATTAACGCCGCAAGTCCCATCAAGTTAATGCCAATCGTATCAAGTGATACAGCGCGGTCCGGGTTCGTAGGACCTTTAATGGCACGATAAAGCAAGAGGATGATGGAGATGGACGAGGCGACAATACAAACCATGGTGACGTTCTCGAGCATGGCCTTAGTGAATTCTGGAGTCATATTATCGTGTAACCTCCTTAATTGCTTTCTCGAACGTTTCTTTAATAGAGCGAATATCCTCTTCTACGTCTTCAATGTTCATTGCATGGACATAGATTGTGGAATGATCGTTCGATACTGCAATGGAAAGCGTACCTGGCGTCAGTGTAATTAAGTTAGCCAGTAAAGTAATCTCCCAATTGCTCTTCACATCAAGTGGAACAGCAAATATTCCTGGGTCTACATCGAGCTTAGGTTTGTAGACGTATTTAAGGATTGAAATGTTTGAGAGAAGAAGCTCTTTAATAAATAGGAAAATCAGTTTAATAATGCTTACGACGCGCTTCATATAGAATTCATCCGGAATAAAGCGTCGGAGTACAAATAAGAGCAATACTCCAATGAAATACCCGACAATAAAGGAGCTAAGGCTGTAACTCTCAGTTAAGAATGTCCACATAAAGGCTATCGTAATGTTTAAGACAATTTGGAAAGTCATAGTCATTTTACTCCTTTAAAACGGATTGAATATAAGAAGACGGATTGAGTAATGAATTAGAGACATCTTCAACTGAAGGCAGTACAAACTCTGCACCGATTCCTAGGAAGATGGAGAAGACCAATAAGAAAGCAATTGGCCCAGTAAAGCTACGGGCAGCCTTTTTGTCTGGTACAATCGTTTCGTCCTTCTCACCCCAGAAACCTTGGATGAAGATTCGAATCATAGAATATAGAATTAATAAACTTGTGACAAGCCCAACAATAATCATGATGATTCGTTCTTCTTGTGCAGCACCTTGGAGCAGAAGAAGCTTTCCTATAAAGCCACTGAATGGTGGAATTCCGGCTAGCGTGACACTTGCGATAAGGAACAACCACCCAAGGACTGGATAGTGGTGGATGAGTCCATTCATCTTTCTCAAGTCGCTCGTACCTGCTAGATACGCAATGGCGCCTACTAATAGGAAGAGCGCCGCTTTAATGATCATGTCATGGACTAGGTAATAAACGCTACCTTCCATAGACGTCCCATTGAACAATCCAATTCCAAGTAGCATGAATCCAACAGCTGGAATGATGTTATAAGCAACAATAAGCTTCACGTTGTGTGTAGAGAGCGCTCCAATCACACCGAATAAGAGTGTGAAGGCTGCAATCCAAATAAACATCTCATGCGTTACATCTGTCTTATGGTAGAAGATGATGGAGAACGTACGCATGATGGAGTAAATTCCGACCTTTGTTAACAGTGCTCCAAATAGAGCGGATACGACTGGGTTCGGTGCAATATAAGATTTAGGCAACCAATAGTAAAGCGGGAAAAGGGCTGCCTTTGTACCGAATACGAAGAATAGCAAGATCCCAATGGTCGTCAATACACCTTTTTGTTCTACTTCCTGGACACGTTCGGCAATCTGAGCCATGTTGACTGTTCCAACAACTGAATAAAGGAACGCAACCACTGTAACGAATAGCATGGAAGAGAATAGGTTTAATAGAACATACTTTAAGGATTCTCTTAGCTGAATCTTGCCGTTTCCAAGCACAATTAACGCATAAGAAGCCATGAGAAGCACTTCAAAGAATACAAACAGGTTGAAGAGGTCGCCAGTTAGGAACGCTCCTGAAACGCCTGTGATGAGCAAGAAGAAGAATGTGTAGAAATAGAAACTTTCTTGCTTATTCGTTAGTGAGCGGCTTGCATAGAACACACATGCCGTCGCGATCACATTTGTCGTAAGAACTAACAGAGCGGATAAGGTATCTCCCACTAGAATAATTCCATAGGGCGCCTTCCAACCACCGGTTTCTAGAATAATCGTTCCGTTTTGTGTGATAAACCATCCCATATACGCAGCGACACCAAGGTTTATGACGGCCATTAATCGACTAAAGATGCGGACTGCACCTATTTTGCGATGTAAGAAAGCGGCGATAATCCCCGAGATGAGTGGTATGAGAATGGGTAGTACTACTAAGTTACTCATTTTCGTTACCCCTTAGTTCATCCATATTATCTGATTCATTAATTTGAGACGCTCGGTAGGCAAGTACAAGAAGTAAACTTGTCACTCCGAAGCTAATTACGATTGATGTTAAGATTAGCGCCTGTGGCAATGGGTCGGTGTATTCCTTAATCCCCTCTACAAGAATAGGGGGAGCACCAGTCTTTAATTTCCCCATGGTCAGGATGAACAAGTGCGCGCCATGAGAGATGAGCGCTGTTCCAATGATAATTCTTAACATCTGCTTTTGTAGTAGATTGTAGATTCCAGTTGTGAATAGGATTCCAGCTAGAACAGATGTGACAATCTCCATTATTTCGCCTCCTTATCGTTCCGGCGAATCTTAACTAAGCCAAAGATGGCAAGAGCAGCGATTCCTAGTACCGCAATCTCGAACAGCGTATCTAGTCCACGCATATCGACTAAGATTACGTTGACGACGTTTTTACCGCCACCGAGCTCTTTAGATGTTTCTAAGAAGTAGTCAGAAATAGGATCAAACCACTTACTATTAAATGAGGATATTCCAACTAAGGTAATCATAGCCCCAAAGCCAATGGATATAATGGCATTTGTGAGCTTCGTGCCTACGGATTCAGTGCGCTTTCTTAGTTCAGGTAAATGCATGAATACGAGTAAGAACAACGCAACCGTTACCGTTTCAATAATTAACTGTGTAAGTGCTAAGTCTGGTGCACGGTACATGACGAACAGAATCGCTAACCCATAACCCACAACACCTAGAATTAAGATTGCGGCAATACGATTGTTCGTAAAGATGGTAGCTACCGCTGCAAAGATCATCATGGCAACGATGAACAGTTCAGGCAGCGTAATTTCTGCTGTAGATGTACCTGTGAATGATAATCCATTCGTCGTAAATAAGAAGATGAACGTTCCGATTGTCATCGCTGCAAGCGTTAATCTTACATAGCGGCGAATCGAACCATTCATATAGGAATTTGTAATCACGCTTGAATATTTCTCAGAACGGTCTACCATCCAATCGTACACACGGTTGAAGGTGAGACTTCCTGGGAATACGCGATAAATTCCTGTCCACTTATGACGAGTAAGGTATAGAAGCGTTCCAAGCCCCACAACCGCGAGCGACATATAGAGAGGCGTTTTGAATCCATGCCAGAACTTCACATGCTTCTCAATTTCTGCTCCCTTAACGGCAGACGCTGCATGGTTTAAGAAACTTTCTGCAAATAGGTTAGGGAATAAACCAATAATCACAACAAGCGCGACAAGAATGATTGGCGGAATGAGCATACCAATCGGTGCTTCGTGTGGTTTCTTTGGTAGTTCTTCTACGTTCGCTTTTCCTCTGAATGTACCAAAGAATAAGTACATGGAATACACAAACGTAAAGATGCTTCCTAGTACAGCCAAGTAGGGTGCTGCCATCTTCAACGCTTCAATCCATCCACTGAACGAATCTAGGTGAATAGCACTGTCAAAGAACAGTTCCTTACTATAGAAACCGTTCAGGATTGGCAATGGCACACCAGCCATTGAGAACGTCCCGAAGAGTGCGAGCGTAGCTGTAATTGGCATCCATGTCATTAACCCACCAAGTTTACGGATGTCTCGAGTACCAGTCTCATGGTCTACAATCCCTGCAACCATGAACAGGCTACCTTTAAACGTAGCGTGGTTTAAAATGTGGAAGATTGCAGCAAATAGGGCAATCTTTGTTCCAAACCCAAGCATCGCCATAATCATACCAAGCTGACTGATGGTGGAATAAGCAAGAATTCCTTTCAAATCAGTTTGGCGCACGGCCATAAATGAGCCCCAACATAGTGTGATTAATCCAATTCCAGTGACAACAAAGAAGTACCACTCTGTTTGAGATAAAAGAATGGAAAAGCGTGCAATTAAGAAGATACCTGCTTTAACCATTGTTGCTGAGTGGAGATACGCACTAACGGGTGTAGGTGCTTCCATTGCATCTGGTAACCAGATATGGAATGGAAATTGAGCTGATTTGGTGAAGGCACCAAGAAACAGAAATGCTACAATCCAGCCAAATAGCGGGCTATTGAGAATCATTTCTTTCTGGTCCAACATCGCCTGAATGCTTGTTGTGTCTGCAACAACAGATAGCAATACAAAGGCACCCAGTAAGCTCAAGCCACCAAATACGGTGATGAGCATGGATTTCAATGCTCCGTAACGAGAACCCTTACGATGATTCCAATATCCAATTAATAAGAATGAGGATAAAGAAGTGAGTTCCCAAAACGTATAAAGCACAAAGATATTATCTGAGAATACTACTCCAAACATAGCAGCCATGAACATAAGAAGATACACGTAAAAGTGTCCAAGTTGTTCACTCTTATGTAAGTAGTAAATAGAATAAAACACAACAAGTGCTCCGATCCCACTAATGAGTAAGCCAAAGAGCAGGCTTAAACCGTCTAAATAAAAGTCAAGCTGAATATTTAGAGAAGGGATCCAAGGATATGTGTTCCGTATTGGACTGAAATCCTGTCCAACAAAACGCACAAGATACACAAAGATTGCCGATGGTATTAGCAATACGAACCATCCAGTGTGAATAGCGTTTTTCCACTTACTAAGTAAAGGAACAAGGCAAGCGAATAGGAGTGGAAGTAATACAGCAATAAACATTAAGTCTTATTCCTCCCTCGGAAGTTTAAAAAGTACAAATTTTAACAATACCATAACCTTAGTGAAATATCTCTTCCATTGTAATCAAAAAACAATTCTATATTCAACTAAATTCCCTTAAATGAGGGCATTCATGCAAGATAACGCGATTCCTGCCATGAGTTATTAAATAAGAAGAATTTATGTACGGCGTTTTAGGGTATAAACATTTTAATTAGGCTGACCAACCTATCTAAACTTTATACAAGTGTATACAGGAGTCAAAAAAACGGCCATGCTTCATGAGCATGACCGTTCTAGAGAGGTGACTAACTTGATTGGACAATCTTCTGTAGTAGACATCTGCGTTCTAGTTCTTCTTCGATCAATAGAATAAACTCTGAACTTAGCTTCAGTTCTTTGGCCTTGAGGTACGATTCAATAAGTAATTCGTTAGAAAGATACTCCATACATGTACAGCCAAGCGCAGGCCGTTCACCTCCGGGAAAGAATGTCTAGTCACTTATGTATGTAAACGTATTGGATGTGTCGATTAGCGTATGTATACTTTACCATTAATAGAAAGGCACAACAACTACGTTGATATCCACAGATTATGTTCATAACTTGTGCATAAATTCAGAAATTTCTATATAAAACGAGAGATTTAGCTGTGTGTAATGTGAATAAAGATATCCACAAGAAAAAGATGTAAAAAATATGTCGAAAGGTTTTCGTATTTTCGATTATTTTACGCATAAAGATGTAGGTTTGTTTAAAAAATGTTAAGTTTCTTTTGAAAGGTAATGCTATATTGTATATCATGGGAAAGTAGTCCAACGTGCGGTATTTGGATGATTATGAATGAGGTGAATGAATCGTGCTGAAGAATTTTTTGCCAAATGAGCATGTTCAATCTGTGTTCGAAATCCGCCCTTCCGAATTAAAGGACAAAGGAATTAAGGGTGTCATTACGGACTTAGACAATACGCTTGTGGCTTGGGACCAAAAAGATGCAACCCCTGAAATTGTACAATGGTTTAAGCTGATGCAAGACCATGGCATTCAAATAACCATTGTTTCCAATAATAATGAAGAGAGAGTTAAACTCTTTTCCACACCGTTAGACATTCCGTTTATCTACAGTGCGCGCAAGCCATTGGGTAAAGCCTTTCGCCAGGCCAAGCGTCAGATGAACATGAAAGATGAAGAGCTTGTTGTTGTTGGCGATCAGTTATTAACGGACGTCCTAGGTGGTAATCGCTCTAACTTACACACCATCCTAGTCGTTCCAATTGTTAAAACCGACGGGTTCTTTACGAAATTCAACCGTTTAGTTGAAAGAAGAATTTTAAACTGGATGAAACGTAAAGGCAAAATCTCTTGGGAGGATCAATAATGGAAGAAACGATTTATTGTCAAGGCTGCGGAGCCGAAATACAAACAGATGACCCCAGCCGTTCTGGGTATGTACCCGCTTCTGCCCTACAACGGGAAGAAATTATATGTAAGCGATGCTTTCGTCTGAAGCATTACAATGAGGTTCAAGACGTAGAACTGACGGACCACGACTTCTTGGAAATGTTAAATACGATTGGCGACTCGAATGGTCTTATCGTCAAGATCATTGATATCTTTGATTTCAACGGAAGCTTTATTCAAGGTCTTCCTCGTTTCACTGGGAACAACCCGATTATCCTTGTAGGAAATAAAGCAGACTTATTGCCGAAGTCTGTGAATCCGAATAAGGTAAAGCAATGGATGCAGAAGTCAGCTAAAGACCAAGGTCTGAAAGTAAAAGATGTATTCTTAATCTCAGCCAAAACAGGACAAGGGATGGATGAGGTGGCGGATCATTTAGATGAGTATCGAAACGGCAAAGACGTGTACGTTGTTGGGTGTACGAATGTTGGGAAGTCTACATTCATTAATCATCTTATTAAACGAACATCAGGTATTGATGATGCAATCACGACTTCTTACTTCCCAGGCACAACGTTAGGATTTATTGATATCCCGTTAGATGAACAAACTTCTCTTTATGACACGCCGGGAGTTATTAATCACCATCAGATGGCTCATTACGTCTCTGATCAGGATTTGAAATTTATTACCCCGAAAAAGGAAATAAAGCCAAAGGTGTATCAGTTAAATTCAGGCCAGACCTTGTTCTTTGGTGGATTGGCACGTCTAGATTTCGAAAAAGGAGAACGGAGCTCATTTATCTGTCATCTTTCGAATGACATTCACATTCACCGTACGAAGCTAGAAAATGCAGATGAGCTTTATCAGCAGCACGTGGGAGAGTTATTGTCTCCACCAGATGAAGAAACGAGAAAGAATTTGCCTCCTTTGACTCCTCAATCCTTCGCGATTAAGGAAGCGAAGACGGATATTGTCTTCTCGGGGCTCGGTTGGGTCACAGTACCAGAGGGGAATGTTACGGTTACCGCTCACGTCCCAGAAGGTGTTCGTGTGTCGATACGACCTTCATTAATTTAAGAAGGGAGTAGGAGTGATGAATAAGTATCTGTTTGGGGTTATAGGCTACCCCGCTAAGCATTCAAAGTCTCCGTGGATTCACACAAACTTTCTTGAAGAAGCACAGTTAGAAGGGTTGTACAGAGCAATTGAAGTGAAACCGGACGATTTGAGTGAAGCAATCAAAGGGTTTAAGGCTTTAGAAATGGATGGATTTAATGTGACGGTTCCATTTAAGGAAGCCATTCTTCCTTATCTAGATGAAATTGATTCATATGCTGCTAAAATAGGAGCGGTCAATACCGTTGCTTTGGAAAATGGAAAGTGGAAAGGATACAACACGGATGGGAAAGGCTTTGTGCGTTCGCTTCGTGAGGCGTACCCGAGCTTTGACTTCCCCGCAGGGAAAGCACTGGTTATTGGAGCTGGTGGTGCAGCAAAAGGGATTTACCATGCTTTGTTAGAAGAAGAGATGGTACAAGTCGATGTTACGAATCGAACGACAGAAAAGGCGATGAAGATTATTGGGAACCATGCGCATGAAGGTCAAACCCATGTGCTCTCACTACAAGAGGCAGAGGAGAAGATTTCAGACTACGATGTAATTGTCCAGACCACCTCGGTGGGAATGGTACCTAATACGAAAGACCAAGTACTTTCTCTTGCTGGAGTATCCTCACATGCGATTGTGTGTGATATTGTATACAAGCCCTTCCATACCTCCTTTTTATTAGAGGCGGAACAAAGAGGGGCGAATGTGCTCCATGGGCACGGGATGCTGCTCTATCAAGCTGCACTTGCCTTTGAAATTTGGACAGGGAAACGTGTAGAAGCAACCCAACTTCTTAAGGAATTCGAACAACAAGTAAAGGATGATGAACATGCTAACAGGTAAGCAAAAACGCTTCTTGCGTTCTAAAGCTCACCATTTAAACCCAATTTTCCAAGTAGGAAAAACAGGGGTAAACGAAAACATGGTAGAACAAATCGAGGATACGCTTGAAAAACGCGAATTAATTAAAATTAGTATTCTACAGAACAATTTCGATGATAAACACGAAGTTGCCAATGAGATCGCATCGAACACAGGTGCACATGTTGTTCAAATTATTGGAAACACAATCGTCTTGTATAAAGAATCAACGAACAACAAAGAGATTCAATTGCCTTAATAAAAGGGAGATAAATAATGAAGAAAATTGGTCTTTTAGGCGGTACCTTCGACCCTCCACATCTAGGGCATTTGTTAATCGCAGAAGAAGTCTACCGGTCTTTACAGCTAGACGAGGTTTGGTTTATACCATCTCATGACCCACCTCATAAAGACGCTACGGATACTCCCGCTCGAGACCGGGCAAACATGACGGCTCTTGCTACAGAAGATAATGAGCATTTCTCTGTGAATACCATTGAGATTGAGCGAACTGGCGTATCCTATACGGTTGACACCATCCGTACTTTAAGAGAACAATATGAAGATGCTTCGTTTTATTTCATTATTGGAGGAGACATCGTAGAAAACTTGAACAAGTGGTATCAAATCGATGAGCTCCTCACCCTTGTTACCTTCGTAGGTGTTAAACGTCCTGGGTATACGCTGAATAGTTCGATCCCTGTGACAGAAGTAGAAGTTCCTGTATTTGAGGTTTCTTCCACTTTAATCAGGGAACGGATAGAAGCAGGAGAATCAACTAGGTATCTACTGCCTGATTCAGTTAAAGACTATGTGAAGGAGAGGGGTCTTTATGGAAAGAAATGAAGCGCTAGCGCTTGTGAAGCCGCATTTGAAACAGGAAAGGTATGAGCATACAATTCGTGTCATGGAAACAGCTATTCAACTTGCTGAAATGTATGGAGTGGACGTGCATAAGACAGAACTCGCTGCCATCTTCCACGACTATGCCAAATACCGTCCTGTTGAAGAAATGAAGCGGTGGATTCAATCCAGCTATTTGCCTAAAGATTTACTTCACTATCACCATGAACTTTGGCATGGTCCTGTTGGTGCACTGCTTCTTGAAAGAGAGCTAGGCATAGAGGACCAGGAATTATTAGAGGCGGTTCATTACCATACGACAGGTAGAACCCATATGACCGATTTAGATAAAGTAATCTTTTTAGCGGATTATATCGAGCCTGGAAGGAAATTTCCTGGCTTAGAGCAAGTACGCGAAGCTGCGTGGGAAGATTTAAACAAAGGGTGTTGGATGGCTTCAAAGAACACCATTTCATTCTTGATGAGCAAGAACCAGCCTATTTACCCTGAAACTTTCTATGCTTATAACGCGTTAACGAAACAGTACAAACGTTCTTAATTGGAGGAATGAGATTTGGAAAGTAAAGAAATGGTTCAACGCGTTGCAGAAATCTGTGACGACAAGCGTGCAGAAAATATTATTGTAATGGATATGCAAGGTGTATCCTTAGTTGCGGATTACTTCTTAATTTGTGACGGAAGTAATGAACGACAAGTTCAAGCGATTGCTCGTGGTATTCGTGAAGGACTTGGTGAAGAAGATATTGAAGTAAAACGCATTGAGGGATTTGACCAGGCTCGTTGGATCCTTGTCGATTTAAATGGTGTTGTATGCCATATCTTCCACAAGGAGGAGCGCTCTTACTATAACCTTGAGCGTCTATGGGGCGATGCTCCAACCTATACGTATCAAGAAGTTACATCTGGTCGTGAACAGTAATGGCAGACGCCTACGGCAGGTTTGCTGAGGTCTATGATGATTTGATGAGTGATGCCCCTTATGAAGAGTGGGTATCCATCACTGAAGGCGTTCTTTCGAGGAAAGAGGGCTCCACAAAGGATGTCATAGACCTTGGCTGTGGGACAGGAGAAATTACCCTTCAGCTCGCCAAGAAAGGCTTCACCATGACGGGTGTTGATTTGTCTGAAGCTATGCTCACTATTGCACAACAAAAGGCAACTAAAGCTCGTCAGTCCATCCAATGGGTGGCACAGGATATTACGGCAATCAACTTAGAAGAGTCTCATGACTTAGCGATAAGCTATTGCGATGTTGTCAATTACCTAGGTACCAGTGAACAAATTCAGTCATTCTTTGCACGTGTGTATGAGTTGTTGCGTCCTGGTGGTACATTCATCTTTGACTCACATTCCATTTCTTATGTAGATGAATTTCTAGTTGGTGAAACGTTTGGATTCGTATCAGACGAAACCTCCTATATTTGGTTTTGTGAAGAAGGGGAAAAGCCTCATCAGGTCGTCCATGATTTAACGTTCTTCTTGAAGGAGAATCATCACTACACACGGGTGGACGAACAACATGTACAACAAACGCATCCGATTGAATCTTATAGAGATTGGCTAGTGAGAGCTGGTTTCTCTGTAGAAGAGATTTTTGGTGATTTCGATTACACGAGAGAAGCGGATGAAACAGAACAGGACCGTCTGTTTTTTGTTTGTCATAAATAAAGTTTTAAACCTTGCTAAGTGACTTAGCAAGGTTTTTTTTAAAGGATAATTGTAATCTATGACGAATGACTATTACGTAGTCGTACGTTGCCCCTCAATCTTATCCTTATCCTCCGCATATTTGTCATGTGTTGCTTGAATAACATGATGAAAGACCGTTGCCATTTCTTTCTCCATTACCCGAATCCCTTCACCCGTTACTCCGCCTTTCACAGATACTTTCTCTTGCAATGTTTTAAGGGTATAGTGCCCCTCCTCAAGAAGCTTTCCTAACCCAATCAACATCTCTGTTGCCATAATTGTTGCTTCGTCTTTCGAGATTTCGGTTTCGCTCGTAGCCGCTTCTACGAATTTTTGAGTAACGAAGCTATAGAATGCAGGGCCGCAAGAAACAATATCTGAAGCCACTCGTGTAATTTCTTCTTTAATATTCAGTGGAGTGGAATAAAGCTTTACGCTTTGCTCTAAATAGGCCTTCATCACAGGTGATACTCCAGAGCCATAGGTGACTAAACTTACACCTGCATGTGCTCGATTCGTAATGCTTGGGATGATTCTTGCAACCTGACAAGGTACAAGCTCTTCTAATTCCTCAACGCTGTATGGACTTGTTATTGAAACTAAACATTGCTGCTTAGTTAAATATGGACTCATCCGTACTAAAAGGGGGTGTATATCTAATGGCTTTGTACAGATAAATAAAACATCTGCATGTTCCGCCAATTCTTCTACGCTTTCCACAATCGTAATCTCTCTATATAGAGCTTGGAGTCCAATTGCCTTATCTAGATTACGATTGGTCACATACAAGTCTTCGGGTTTCACTACCTGTTTCTCAATCCATACCTCCGCGAGCATTCGCCCCATATTTCCCGTTCCAATGATTCCCCATTTCATCGCGATTTCCCCTCCTTATCCTAGGTTTCTTTTACATTCTATGTACCAAAAAATGTAGATATGAAAGAAGGTTATACATGTTATGAACCGATTACCGAAAATCTTTGCGACTATCGTTGCAGGAGTGATTATTCTCCTTCTGGTAGTACAGAAAGAACCATCTAATGAAAATGGGGCTGTAATTCAGACCGGGGATGTGGTTGAAAATCCGGTTGATGAAGAGACAGTAGTAGAACCTCATACCTTTTATGTTGATGTAAAGGGGGAGGTCGTAAAGCCAGGTGTATATGAAGCCTCTCTTGGTGATCGTGTGCAGGACGTCATTAACAGAGCGGGTGGAATTAAAGAGACGGGTAATCCGTATTCTGTTAATTTAGCCCAAAAGGTTGTGGATGAAATGGTCATTTTAGTGACGAACCAGGAGGAGTCAACAGGGCAAAGGGAGGCGGGATCCCCTTCCAGTCAAGACGGTAAAGTACGAATCAATCAAGCGACTCAAGAGGAATTAGAAACACTGCCAGGGATTGGTCCTTCTAAAGCTTCTGCAATCCTGCAGCACAGAGAAGAGCATGGTCCATTCAAGAAAGTGGAAGATTTACTTGAAGTGTCTGGCATTGGCGAGTCTACTCTTCAGAACATTCAAGAATCCGTACAGCTTCCATAAGCTCGTTGACGCCTGTCGAATCTCCATATAAACTGTATAAGAATATTTAGAAAAGGGAGATATTTTCATGGAGCGGATTTCTTGGAACGAGTATTTCATGGCGCAAAGCCACCTCTTGGCGTTACGTAGTACATGTGAACGACTATCTGTCGGGGCGACAATTGTTCGTGATAAACGAATTATTGCTGGAGGATACAACGGAAGTGTCTCTGGTTCTGTTCATTGTGTCGACGAGGGGTGTTATATCATTGATGGTCATTGTGTGCGAACGATTCATGCGGAAATTAATGCTTTGTTGCAATGTTCCAAGTTCGGGGTACCAACTGATGGGGCGGAAATCTATGTCACTCATTTCCCGTGCGTGCATTGTTGTAAATCCATTATTCAAAGCGGCATTCAGAAAGTGTACTATGCAGAGGATTACAAAAACCATCCATACGCCATCCAGTTATTTAAAGAAGCAGGGGTGGATACGGAGAAGGTAGAAGTAAACCCGGTTGAATTAGGTGACAGGTCCGCTGAAAAAACGGATTTTGTGTATCAGTTGTTAAATCGTCTGCAACAGACTTCAAATCAAGAAGACTTTGCTGAGCTTGAACGGCAAGCAAATAAATTGTTTTCCTCAACAACTTCATAAAGAGGATGAATAGATGTGAAAGGAAAATTACACATTTTAGTGATGTTCTCATTAGGGGGAGTGCTGGCACGTGTAGCGCTTCTCCCCACCATGATCATGCTCCTCTGGGTCATTTGGAAAGGAAAGTACCAGAAACACCACTTTTATCTTCTCACGCTCTCTCTGCTCCTTGGGTTAGCCCTCTATATAAAGCATCCTCTACAATCACCACCCCCTCTTACACTCCACTCAGATTTGTTGACTGTACAAGTTGTGGAACATCCAGAGCACCGAGATTCCTATGTGCGTTTTGTGGCGAAGGATGGAGACAATCATCGTCTATTCTTTTATGCATTTGATTCCGTACCAGACTCTCTCGTGTATGGTGCTACTTGCACCGTAGAAGGGGAGTTTGAGGAGACAGAACCCTTGCGGAATGAAGGAGGGTTTAATTATGGTCAATACCTTCAATCACGTTCTGCAAGTGGAACATTCCTTGTAAAGAATGTCGTGGACTGCGAAGGTCGTGCCAACTTAACAGCGCTCTACCAATGGCGCGATGATTGGATGAGCCGAATCAAACAAACTTACCTCCCAAATCATTCAGCTTGGATTTTAGCTCTCGTTTTTGGGGATAAGTCAGAGTTAGAACAAGGAGTGATTGAAACCTATCAACGGTGGAACCTTTCTCACTTACTGGCAATATCAGGGCTTCATATAGGTCTCTTTATGAGCACGCTGTATGTCGTACTTGTTCGCCTCGGGATTGTCACGAAAGAACGGGCGCTGCTCGCTATTATGGTGATGTTACCCGTATATGGCGTATTGGCAGGTGGTGCTCCTTCTGTATGGCGCGCAATCGGGATGGCTGAATTGTATTTCATCTTGTCGCTTTTCCGTATCCGAATCCCAATGTCAGATCTTCTCTCAGGAATTGTCCTCGTCGTACTCTTTACGAACGCAAACTACCTTCTAAATCTTGGATTTCAATTTTCGTTTTGGGTGACGTTTTTTCTCCTGCTTTCCAGAAAGCTGATGACTACTTCTTTTATGCAAGGGTTATTGACGATTAGCTTAATTAGCCAGCTGTCATTGCTCCCTCTTCAACTATATGCCTTCTACAGTTTTAATCCTCTTTCTTTGGTAGCTAACCTGTTGTTTGTCCCATTTATTACTCTTTTGCTTCTTCCGGTTTGTTTTGTGGCGAGTATTGGTTTCTTGGTTCCAGCGTTATCGTTTGTATTTGATTCTACGTTTCGGATCTTACTCAAGATTTCGGATGTCGTCTTAACGACTTTAGACGAGCGATTGTATGTGGAGTGGGTGGTAGGTAGGCTGTCGGTGTTAGAAAGTCTTATGTACATCTTCCTCCTTATTTTGTTTCTCTTTCACTGGAGTAAAGGGGAGAAGATGAAAGGGTTTTTATACGGAATTGGCACAGTAATCGTACTAGCTGTTCATTCGTTTATTCCTTATGTGTCGCCTCATGGTTATGTCACGATGGTGGATGTGGGGCAAGGAGACACCTTTGTCATTGAACTGCCGTATCGTAAGCACGTACTTGTGGTGGACGCAGCGGGGGCGGTGTTCCCGGCTGAGCATGACGTATATCAAGAGGTGTTAGAGCCGTTTCTGCATGAGAGGGGGATTAAGACAATTGACACATTGTTGTTAACTCATAAAGACATGGACCACGTAGGGAGTGCTGAGCCAATGATTAAGGGATTTCGCCCGTCAACGGTGGTTGTAAGTCCCTATTTCGAACAGGATGAGTCATTGTCTCAGTCTCTTCAAGAGAGTGGAGCGCGTTTAAAATTTGTTAAAGGTGGAGATGTTGTTAGGCTTCAAACGCTCGACCTGTCCATTCTAAGTCCGATGGTACAAGAGGAAGATAAGAATGAAAATTCAATCGTATTCCTCATGAAACTAGGGGGATTGAAGTGGTTGTTTACAGGAGATAGTGGGGTAGAAGTGGAAGAGCGAATGCTGAATGCTTTACCAACTTTGGATATAGATGTGTTGAAGGTGGGGCATCATGGAAGTTCTTCATCCACTTCACCTCTTCTGTTAGAGAGAACAACACCTTCCATTGCTTGGATTTCAGCAGGGAAAGATAACCGATATGGACACCCTCATGCGGATGTGGTACAGAACCTTGATGCAGAAGGGGTTGAAGTTATGCGTACGGATCTTCATGGGGCAGTTACCTATAAATTTACCGATTGGACAGGTACGTTTTATAAGACGTTGCCATAGGATAGCATTGTAAATTGAAGAAGACAAAGAAAAAAGGAGACGGCTTCATCGCCAGTCTCCTTTCCAATCCATCCCAGTGTAGACAATTATCCTACGAGTACATTGACAAGGGTGCCGATAAAGAAAATAACCATAAAGAATAGGAACGATGTGATAAATCCTTTACCCGAGTCAATGACATCATTTGTAGGCGATTGTACTTCTTTTTTAAACTCGTTCACAATAACCCCTCCTATGTGTCATCTAGTATAATGGATTTTTTCTAAAAAATCTATATTTATCCAGTCGTGACAATTGAAACGATGGCTTTCTTGACAAGAGTTTACACCTATACTTTGTACAGGATTGGCTACGATAAGAGAGCAGAGATAAATATCCGTTTTAGCAGCGAGTTACCTGGGGCTTGTTGCTAAGCGTTCACATAGATCCTCGGGGGGAATGGAGTGACCATTTCCCTCTCTTCCTATTTCGCATCTTGCAACCCAACGATTTTCCTTATACGATACGTATAGAACGTTTTTTGGAGGAAACCAAATGGGTTATTTCGATACATTGAAGAATATAAAGAAACAATCATTTCTTCCTGTATATTTGTTGTACGGGACGGAATCTTACTTAATACAGGACATTCGCCAAGCCATTACAAAGCATGCGTTAACGGATTCGGAGGCGGACGTGAATTTGTCTGTCTATGACTTGGATGAGATTTCCATTCAAGAAGTATTAATGGATGCAGAAACCTTCCCGTTTCTAGGAGAACGAAAGGTCCTCATCTGCCACAATCCTTCTTTCTTTAAAGCTAAAGCAGATAAAACCCAAGTTGAGCATGACCTTAAAGCTCTACAAGCTTACTTGGATAATCCAGCTGATTACTCAATTATCGTATTCATCGCTTCTTACGAGAAAATTGATGAGCGGAAGAAAATTGTTAAGCAAATTAAATCGGCAGGAGGACTCGTACCTTGCCAATCCATTAAGGACTATGAAGTATCACAATGGATTCAATCCATCGCGAAGGAACTTCACATTCAAGTAGATTCCCAAGCCTTTGACCTTTTTATTCAGGAGAATGGGACAAATTTGATGGCGATCAGAAGCGAACTTGAGAAATTGGCTCTCTATGTAGGAGAGGACAAGCATATCACGCGTGAAGTAGCAGAGTTGCTCCTCTCTCATAACCCTCAAGCATCGGCACTTAAGTTAGTCGATGCCATTATGAATCAAGATATGAGGCGCGCAATGTTCTTATTTAAAGACTTAATGAAACAAAATGAGGAACCAATTGCTCTATTAGCTTTATTTGCTTCACAGTTCAGATTGATTTACCAGAGTAAATTAATGAAGAAAAAGGGGTACAACCAAAATCAAATTGCTCAGTCTGTAAAGGCACACCCCTTTGCTGTAAAGATGGCAATGAAGCGTGAGACTGGCTTTACAAAGCAACAGCTTGATGACATTATGCTACATCTATCGGAAGCGGATGCTGCGATGAAACAAGGGAGAATGGAGAAAGAGTTAGCCTTTGAAATGCTCCTTTACCGAATCATACATCGAAACCAGGCGACGCCTAGCTAAGGACCTCTAACGTAATAGAATACAAAAAACCACTGCGAGTTGCCTACAGCTCGCAGTGGTTTTTTTAGCAAGTATTATACACGAATAATCTAACGCCTTCAGATATACAAAAAAACGATCCAAAGTATGGATCGTTTCATGGTTGGTCATAATTCAGCGTTCATTACGCGCTAAGTCCGTTAACTTTTTTAGTTAGACGAGCTTTTTTACGGTTGCCGTTATTTTTATGGATAAGGCCTTTTTGTACCGCTTTATCAATTTTAGTGACTGCAGATTTTAGTGCTGCAACTGCGTCCTCTTTTTGATTTTGGTCAACAAGTGTATCAACACGTTTAACAGCAGAACGCATGTCCGCTTTAACAGAGTTGTTTACTGCGCGTTTTTCGTTAGAAGTAACGACGCGTTTCTGTGCAGATTTAATATTAGCCATAGAGTTTCACCTCCCTGAAGTAAACCTATTCTTAAGCATGTATAGCATTTAAGGAACAAGAGACATTTTACCAAAGCCGGAGAAGGTTTTCAATAGTAATATCCATTAGGATTTCAATCCATACATGTATGCAACCCTCTTTAACAGGAGAACCTAGTAAAAAAACGGAGGTATAATCTTATGGATGATCGTTCTTTCGAAGTGCGAACTGACTTAGCGGTAGAAGCAAAAGACATGTATGTAGAACAAGAGACGAACACGGAGCAAGAACCAAAAGGGGTTCATGTCAGAGAGACTTCTGATGGTGAAGTAAAGGTAACCTACGTTGAGGTAGATGAGGTAGGAGCTGAGACAATTGGGAAGAAACCTGGTACCTACATTAATATTGAATCTCAAGGAATTCGTTCTCACGATTCTGTTCTACAGCATCAAATGGCCAAAGTTCTCGCTAATGAGTTCCAGCAACTGTTAGAGAAGCATGGTATTGCTAACGACGCGAAGGCGCTCATCGTAGGACTTGGTAACGGAGAAGTAACCCCAGATTCCTTAGGACCAAGAGTTGTTCAAAAAGCAATCGTAACAGAACACTTATTTCGCCTCCAACCTGAGCACGTGTCTGAAGGGTTTCGTCCGGTCATGGCATTGACTCCTGGTGTTATGGGAGTGACGGGCATTGAAACGAGTGACATTATCTTCGGTGTAATTAACAAGGTACAACCTGATTTCGTCATAGCAATTGATGCACTTGCATCCCGTTCAGTTGAACGTGTTAATGCGACAATTCAAATTGCGGATACTGGCATACACCCTGGTTCAGGAATCGGGAACAAGCGGAAAGAATTGAGCAAAGAGACGTTAAATATCCCTGTATTCTCAGTTGGTGTACCAACTGTAGTAGATGCAGTCACAATCACGAGTGACACCATTGATTATTTGTTTAAACATCTCGGTAGAGAAATTGAAGAGAAAGATCAGCCATCCAAATCGTTAACACCAGCAGGGATGAACTTTGGAAAGAAGCGGGAGTTCACAGAAGAAGACCTTCCAAGTGAAGAGCGTAGAAAGTCTCTCTTCGGTCTTGTCGGTGGTCTCGGTGAACAAGAGAAGAAGCAACTAATTAAGGAAGTTCTCTCTCCTTTAGGTCACAATTTAATGGTGACTCCTAAAGAAGTTGATGGATTTATGAAAGATATTGCTCATGTTGTTTCTTCTGGATTGAACGCTGCACTTCATGAAGCTGTAGATACGAATACAAACGACAGTTATACGAAATAATTTCATCGTTCTACTTCGGTCCTAGTACTCATACGTTTGTTAGTAGAGTTGCTAGACTGAGTTAGAAAGGATGGAACGATGTATACTCGCTCGAATAGTTCGATAAAAGAGTCACTCCGTAAATGGTATAAACGCAGCAGTGTATATGTAGGTGCAGTTTGTCTGCTCTTTCTTCTTATAGGAATTCTGACTTCTATTCAACCAGCATACCGACTCTCTTCTTCTGCTGTTCATGATTGGACAAGTCAAGTGAAGGGTTCGTCTTTCTTGTACTTGATGGGAATGGAGAATCGTATGTTTGAGTCTGCCTTCCCAGAGGACCAAGAGGAGATAAAAGTAAGTAAATTAATGTTTCAATTAGCAACGAGTGTGAAGCCAGATGACCCTAGGAGCTTGCTTGGTAGAGAAATTCCGGGTTTTGCGAGCTATGATGGCGAAATTATTGTAGCCGGAGAAGGAATGGACTATACAAGTATGCCGATTGAGTCTAACCCTCCTATGGAAATATTCGATCAGGAAAAAGAGGCAATAGTCACAGAAACTCCTGAAGAAAAGGAACCTGCCTCGCCTAAAGATGAAGCAGCCCCAACAACTGGGGACCGAGATGTTGTGTATATCTATCACACACACAATCGTGAATCCTACTTCCCATTACTGCCAGAAGGAACGAAAGATGCCTTCCATTCTGAGGCTAATATCACTATGGTAGGAGAAAGGTTAGCTCAGCAGTTAGAAGCAAATGGGATAGGTACAACAATCGACAAAACAGATTTCACGAAACTACTGAAGGATAAAGGGATGGAGTATCATCAATCCTACGATGCCTCAAGGCCTGTAGTAGAAGCGGCTATGAATCAAGATGAAAACCTTAACTTTTTCTTCGACTTACACCGGGATGCATTACCGAAGGAGAAGACTACGACAACAATTGAGGACAAGAGTTATGCACGGATCCTCTTTGTAGTAGGTGGAGAGTATGCCAAATATGAAGAGAACTTGAAGTTGGCAAATGAGTTGCACAAGATGATTGAAGAGGACTATCCAGGATTAAGTAAAGGTGTCATTACGAAAAAGGGTGCTGGAGTCGATGGGAAATACAATCAAGACTTAGCACAGAATTCTGCATTAATTGAATTTGGGGGCGTCGACAATAACTTGGACGAACTGTATCGTACTGCGGATGCCATTGCCGAAGTGTTTAGCGATTATTATTGGGATGCAGAGAAGGTAGATGGAACTCGATAACCAAAAGTGTAAGGGTCCTGCTTAGCCACGGTAGGCATAAGGCAAGCAACGAAGAGAGGTGTCATCACCGCACGTGGTTGATTGACTTATGACCGTAGTGGCTGGGCCTATGAACTAGACGACGAAAGTACAAAGGAGTTGAGAATCATGAAGCGGTTTACCGTGACGTTTCTATTTATGCTTGTGCTGTTCTTGGCTGGAATCCTAGTTGGGATTAACCAAGCTAGCTTAGGTATGATTCAAATTCGTGGATATAGCGACCAATCATTCCAAGAGGCAATTCAAACGACAGAAGCTGATGACGGCACGGTAGAAGTGGAAGTGATGGGTCAATCCTTTCAACAAGTACAGTTGGATGAGAAGAAACAACAATTTGATGAGACCTATGAAACACAAGGGATTCAGAAACTTGCCTTAAGCCTCGGTAACTTCGTTAAGGGGGTATACAACCTGGTCTTAAGTCTTGTCTATCAGCTTGTTCAACTAATCTTTTAAGAAAGTGCCCACGCCTCCTGTGTGGGCGCTTTCGTTTGGTCACCACACGACTTTTGATTGAAGAAAGTGCATTTGATTGCTATAATCATGCTAGCGATTGTTGCGGATATTAGTAGGAGTGATGAAATGAGCGGACAGTTTAAACAGAGCAATGTGCGAAATTTTTCGATTATCGCTCACATTGACCACGGTAAATCAACGCTAGCCGACCGTATTTTAGAGAAAACGAAAGCTTTAACACAGCGTGAAATGAAAGAACAGTTTCTCGATGCGATGGACCTTGAGCGTGAACGTGGCATTACCATTAAATTAAATGCTGTACAATTAAAATATGAAAGAAATGACGGGGAAGATTACTTATTCCACCTCATTGATACACCTGGACACGTAGACTTTACGTATGAAGTATCGCGGAGTCTTGCGGCATGTGAAGGGGTTATCCTTGTTGTGGACGCTGCACAGGGCATTGAAGCTCAGACCCTTGCAAACGTATACTTAGCCCTTGATAACGATTTGGAAATTATTCCGGTTATTAATAAGGTCGACCTTCCAGCTGCGGACCCTGAGCGGGTGAAGCAAGAGCTAGAAGATGTGCTAGGGATTGATGGAGATGAGGCGATCATGGCTTCCGCTAAAGCGGGTAAAGGAATTGAAGAAATTCTAGAAGCCATTGTAGACCGCATTCCAGCACCTCAAGGTAACCCTGAGGACCCATTGAAAGCCTTGATCTTTGACTCTCTTTACGACCCTTATCGTGGTGTCGTGTCTTCTGTCAGTATTAAAGAAGGTACCGTAAAAGTCGGCGATAAAATTCGCATGATGGCTACAGAGAAAGAATTTGAAGTAAACGACATTGGCGTATTTAATCCAAAGCCAACACCGAAAGACCAGTTAAGCGTTGGGGACGTAGGGTACTTAACTGCATCTATCAAGAACGTCGGTGACGCTCGTGTCGGTGATACCATCACTTCAGCGAAGAATCCAGCGGACGAACCACTGCCAGGTTACAAGCGCATGAACCCAATGGTTTATTGCGGAATGTTCCCTGTTGATGCAAGTAATTACAATGATTTAAGAGAGGCGTTAGAACGTCTTGAACTTAACGACAGTTCCTTGCAATACGAAGCGGAGACATCACAAGCACTTGGCTTTGGATTCCGTTGTGGATTCCTTGGTCTCCTTCACATGGAGATTATCCAAGAACGTATTGAGCGCGAATTTGGAATTGAATTAATTACAACTGCACCTAGTGTAATTTATGAGGTAGAACAAACAACGGGTGAGACGATTACCGTTGAGAACCCATCTCTTATGCCTGACCCACAGTCAGTCCAAGAGATTCGCGAACCATTTGTCAAAGCAACGATTATGGTACCAAATGATTACGTTGGTGCAATTATGGAAATCTGTCAGAAGAAACGTGGCGCATTCGTAAATATGGAGTATTTAGATGACAATCGCGTAAACATCGTTTACGATATTCCACTTTCTGAGATTGTGTATGATTTCTTTGATCAATTGAAGTCCTCTACTAAGGGCTATGCGTCCTTTGACTATGAGTTGATTGGTTATCGCCCATCCAACCTAGTGAAGATGGATATTTGGTTAAATAACGATACGATTGATGCTCTATCCATCATTGTTCACCGTGACTTTGCTTACGATCGTGGGAAGGCGATTGCGAATAAGCTGAAGGAGTTAATTCCTCGTCAGCAGTTCGAAGTACCTGTCCAAGCAGCAATCGGGAATAAGATTGTAGCTCGCTCAACGATTAAGGCGATGCGTAAGAACGTCTTGGCTAAATGTTACGGCGGAGATATTTCACGTAAACGTAAATTGCTTGAGAAGCAAAAAGAAGGTAAAAAACGTATGAAGATGGTAGGATCAGTAGAGATCCCACAAGAAGCCTTCATGGCTGTTCTAGAAATGGATTCTGATAACGATTAATGAATGGAAAAACCGCAGGAGGGAATCTTGCGGTTTTTAATCTTTTATATAGAGTGAGGGAAAAGTATGGTTTCATCGGTGTATATTCACATCCCCTTCTGCCAGCAGATTTGTCATTACTGTGACTTTACGAAATTCTTCTATAACGAAGAGTTGGCAAATCAATACGTAGAAGCATTAGAAAATGAAATTGTGACGGAGGTTGGGCGAAATAAGCAAGCTGTCCGTACTATTTTCGTTGGAGGCGGCACACCAACAGCCTTATCCTATAAGCAATTGGAGCATGTCCTTAAGACAATTGAGGCTTCCTTTGACGTGCACAACTGCTTGGAGTATACGTTTGAAGCGAACCCAGGTGAATTTGATGAAGACAAATTAGCCTTATTAATGAGTTATGGCGTCAATCGTATATCCTTAGGGGTTCAAGTGTTTGATGATGAGAAATTGGAGGAAATTGGGCGTTTGCATCGTGTTAAAGACGTGTATGAAAGTATAAGGATGTTCGAAAAGCATGGAATGACAAACGTATCAATTGATCTGATGTACGGGCTACCAGGACAAACATTTGAAGGATTCAAGAAGACTCTAGATGAGGCTCTTGCTCTAAACCTGCCTCATTATTCTGCTTACTCCTTACAAATAGAGCCGAAAACGGTCTTCTATCAGCGATATAAGAAAGGGAAGCTTCATAAGCCTGTAGAGGAAGTAGAGGCAGATATGTTTGAACTGCTTCTAAATGAAACAGAAAAGAGCGGCGTCCATCAATACGAAATTAGTAACTTCGCTAAACCGGGTTATGAGAGTCAACATAATCTTACGTATTGGAACAATGACTATTATTATGGTTTTGGTTCAGGCGCACATGCGTATCTACCTGGTAAGCGAACCGTTAACATTCGTCCGTTGCCAAGATACGTTAAAGAAGCGAATGAGAGTGGACGCCCTATTCTTCACGAAGAAGTGATTGGTAAACGTGAAACGATGGAAGAGCAAATGTTCTTAGGTCTCCGAAAGGTAAATGGAGTGTCTAAATCGTTGTTTGTTCATCGGTTCGGTATAGAGATTGAAACGTTGTATAAAGACGAACTTCAATACTTGAAACAAAAAGGATGGCTTGAAGAGGATGAGGATTACGTTCGATTGACTCGACAAGGGCGGATATTTGGCAATGAGGTATTTCAGGAATTTCTAATCGAAGATGAAAAGCTTGAGGGCATTAGTGTTGACAAGGAAATGGGCATCTGATAATTTATTATTAGATTTAGCACTCACATTAACCGAGTGCTAACAGAGGTGATCATCGATGCTTTCAGATCGTCAGCTCTTGTTATTACAAGTCATAATTGATGATTTTATCCAATCCGCTCAACCGGTTGGTTCACGGTCGATTTCTAAGCGGGAAGATGTGGCATTTAGCTCTGCTACAATTCGTAATGAAATGGCAGACTTAGAGGATATGGGCTTCTTAGAGAAGACTCATTCTTCTTCGGGTCGGATTCCTTCTGAGAAGGGATATCGCTTTTACGTCGACCATCTAATGGCACCGTTCCCGTTGTCGGCACAGGACGTATCGGTTGTGCAAGATGCGTTTGCTTATCACTTGCTCGAATTTGAGAAAGTCGTTCAGCAATCTGCGCGCGTGTTGTCAGAGATGACGAACTACACGTCCATTATTTTGGGTCCTGAGGTGTATGAGACAAAGCTTAGACAACTACAAATTATACCACTGTCTCATCAATCAGCAGTGGCCGTCCTTGTGACGAATACTGGACATGTGGAGCATAGGTCTTTCACCATCCCGGTGGAGTTGTCTCCAAGTGATTTAGAGAAAATGGTGAACATCTTAAATGAGCGTCTCTATGACGTTCCCATCATTGATCTAAATCGGAAGTTGAAAGTTGAAATTACGACCTTGCTGAAGAAGCATACAAGAGAATACGATAAAGCCTATCGCTATTTGCGTGCCGCTTTATTTGATGACCAACAGACGAAGTTGTATGTTGGTGGGAAGACGAATATCTTGATGCAGCCGGAGTTCAAGGATATTGATAAAGTCCGTGCTCTTTATTCCTTAATTGAACAGGAGAACGAGCTGGCGACTTTATTAAGACGTGACTCTAATGACATCGAAGTTACCATTGGGCATGAGAATGGCCTCGAGGAAATGCATGATGTTAGCATCATTACAGCTTCCTATTCTCTTAATGATGAACAGCTAGGGACAATTGCCTTGTTAGGGCCTACTCGTATGGAGTATTCGCGCGTAATTTCACTCATGAACGTGCTTTCCAATCATATGACACAAACATTCCGTTCATGGTATCAAAACGATGCGTGGAGGAAATGAATAGTAAGGTGTCGGGGAGGATAGCCTCCCTCACATTCTTTTCAATTAAATCATTTTATTTTGCTGTACAATTCTGTTATATTCAATACGGCTATACAGGTTGAGGAGGTGACAGACATGGAAGAGAACAAACAACAATCTGAGCAAGTAAATGATGAAGTGCAAGATGACCAAGAGGTGGTTGAGCCAGAAGTTGAAGTCATTGATGAGACTGAAACAGTAGGTGAAGCGACTTCAAACTCTGAAGTAGAACAGCTTCAACAAGAGAAAGAAGAACTTCAAAACCGTTTGGCACGCTTGCAGGCTGACTATGATAACTTCCGCCGACGTACTCAAAAAGAACGTGAAGCGGATCGTAAATATAAGTCTCAAGACCTTGTAAATGAATTGTTACCAGCGCTAGATAACTTTGAACGTGCGCTACAAGTAGACGTTCAAGATGAATCAACGAAAAGCTTCAAAGATGGCATTCAAATGGTATACCGCCAGCTGTCTGATGCATTAGAAAAAGAAGGTGTGGAAGTCATCCCTGCAGAGGGAGAGACATTTGACCCTCAAATTCACCAAGCTGTAATGCAAGTTGAAGATGAGAATTATGCATCCAACGTTGTTGTTGCAGAGCTTCAAAAAGGGTACAGATTGAAAGACCGGGTTATTCGCCCATCAATGGTTAAAGTAAATCAATAAAACAATACATAGTAGATTAAGGGAGGAAACAAACCATGAGTAAGATTATTGGTATTGACTTAGGTACGACCAACTCTTGTGTAGCAGTTATGGAAGGTGGGGAATCTAAAGTAATCCCTAACCCAGAAGGTAACCGTACTACACCATCTGTAGTTGCTTTCAAAAATGGCGAACGCCAAGTAGGTGAAGTAGCGAAGCGTCAGGCTATCACGAACCCAAACACAATCCAATCCATTAAACGTCATATGGGTACAGATTATAAAGTAGAGATCGAAGGAAAAGAGTACTCTCCTCAAGAAATCTCTGCAATGATTCTACAACACCTAAAATCTCACGCTGAAGATTATCTAGGTGAAACAGTTGAGAAAGCTGTTATTACAGTTCCAGCTTACTTCAACGATGCTGAGCGTCAAGCTACTAAAGATGCAGGTAAAATTGCTGGTCTTGAAGTAGAGCGTATTATTAACGAGCCAACAGCAGCAGCGCTTGCTTACGGTATTGACCAAGACCAAGACCAAACACTACTTGTATATGACCTTGGTGGCGGTACATTTGACGTATCCATCCTTGATATCGGCGAAGGTACATTCGAAGTTGTATCTACTGCTGGTGATAACCAACTAGGTGGGGATGACTTTGACCAAGTGATCATAGACCACATGGTTGCAGAATTCAAGAAAGAAAATGGCATTGACCTTTCTCAAGACAAGATGGCGAAACAACGTCTAAAAGATGCTGCTGAGAAAGCGAAGAAAGACCTATCTGGTGTAGCACAGACACAAATCTCTCTTCCATTTATCACAGCTGGAGAAGCAGGTCCACTTCACTTAGAAATGAATCTTACACGTGCGAAATTCGAAGAGCTATCTGCAAACTTAGTAGAGCGCACGATGGAACCAACGCGCCGCGCAATGAAAGATGCTAGCATGAGCTCTAAAGACATTGATAAGGTTCTACTTGTTGGTGGTTCTACTCGTATCCCAGCAGTTGTAGAGGCAATTAAGAAAGAAGTAGGTCAAGATCCTTCTAAAGGCGTTAACCCTGACGAAGTTGTTGCACTTGGTGCTGCTATTCAAGGTGGCGTCCTACAAGGTGATGTGAACGATGTCGTTCTACTTGACGTTACACCACTTTCTCTAGGTATTGAAACAATGGGTGGCGTGTTCACGAAGCTAATTGAGCGTAACACGACAATTCCAACAAGCCATTCTCAAACGTTCTCTACTGCTGCTGATAATCAGACAGCTGTTGACATCCACGTCCTACAAGGTGAACGTGAAATGGCTCAATACAACAAAACACTAGGTCGTTTCCAACTTACGGACATTCCACCAGCACCACGTGGTGTTCCACAAATCGAAGTATCCTTCGATATTGATGCGAACGGAATTGTAAGTGTTCGTGCGAAAGACTTAGGTACAAATAAAGAACAGTCCATCACAATCAAATCTTCATCCGGTCTATCTGATGATGAAGTCGAGCGTATGGTACAAGAAGCAGAAGAAAATGCTGAAGAAGATAAGAAGCGTCGTGAAGAAGTAGAACTTCGTAACGAAGCAGATCAACTTGTCTTCACAACAGATAAGACCATTAAAGACCTTGGTGAATCAGTAACAGAAGAAGAGAAGCAAAAAGCAGAAGATGCAAAAGCTGAACTTCAAACTGCCCTTGAAGGTGAAGACATTGAAGACATCCGTGCGAAGAAAGATGCTCTTCAAGAACAAGTTCAAGCTCTTACAGTGAAGATGTATGAGCAAGCGCAACAAGCACAACAAGCTGAGCAGGGCGCTGAAGGTTCTGACGACGATGTTGTTGATGCGGATTATGAAGAAGTAAAAGACGACGAAAACAAGTAAGTTTAGGCGCGTCTTCTAACAGGTGGAAAAGTCAAAGTCAGGGGAATCTTGACTTTGGCTTTTTTACTGAATAAATACGTGAGCAACATCTCCATAGCGTTGCTAAATAAAATCAAACAATGTTACTATTAACTGCATGCAAGAAGAGTCGGGAGAGTGATTGTCTGTGAGTAAACGAGACTATTATGAGGTCTTGGGTGTCTCCCAAGATGCTTCTAAAGATGACATAAAGAAAGCGTATCGAAAGCTAGCACGTCAGTATCATCCAGACGTAAGCAAGGAAGAGAACGCTGCTGAAAAGTTTAAAGAAGTAAAAGAAGCGTATGAAAGCTTAAGTGACGACCAGAAGCGCGCACAGTATGACCAGTTTGGTCACGAAGGCCCTCAAGGCTTCGGTGGTGGTGGCTTCGGTGGCGGCCAAGACTTTGGCGGATTTGGCGACATCTTTGATATGTTCTTTGGCGGAGGCGGTCGTAGACGTGATCCTAATGCGCCGAGAAAAGGTGCGGACCTCCAATATACAATGACGCTTGAATTTGAAGAGGCTGTATTTGGTAAGGAAACAGATGTACAAATTCCGAAAGAGGAAGACTGTGAGACATGTGATGGCTCTGGTGCTAAGCCAGGAACGCATCCTGAAACATGCCCGCACTGTCAAGGTTCTGGTCAATTAAACCAAGAACAGAATACACCATTTGGCCGCGTTGTAAATCGACGTGTATGTCACCACTGTCAAGGTACAGGTAACCTGATTAAAGATAAGTGTAATACGTGCGGCGGAGACGGAAAAGTTACAAAACGTAAGACCATTCATATTAGTATTCCAGCAGGAATTGATGAAGGTCAACAAATCCGTGTTACAGGACAAGGGGAGCCAGGAGAAAACGGTGGACCTGCAGGCGACTTGTTTGTTGTCATCCAAGTGCGCCAACACGAGTTCTTCCAACGTGAAGGCGACCACATCTTCTGTGAAATGCCACTCACATTTACGCAGGCTGCTCTAGGAGATGAAGTAGAAGTGCCAACGTTACATGGGAAAGTGAAATTGAAGATTCCTGAAGGCACGCAGACAGGGAAAACGTTCCGCCTGAAAGAAAAAGGTGTTCCTAACGTACGCGGCTATGGTCATGGTGATCAACATGTGAAGATTCGCGTTGTAACTCCGTCGAACCTAACAGATCGTCAAAAAGAATTGATGCGTGAATTTAACGAAATTGCCGGTAATGAACCAACGGAAGAGCAACATGGTAGCTTGTTCCAGCGCTTCAAACGTGCATTTAAAGGCGAATAAGAAATCCAACAGTAAAGTGAGTTGATTCGATGAAGTGGTCTGAGATATGCATTCATACGACTACAGAAGCCGTTGAACCAGTTTCGAACGTTTTGCATGAAGCTGGAGCAAGTGGAGTTGTAATTGAGGATCCTGAAGATTTAGTGAAAGAACGCGACACGTACATGGGAGAAATTTATGAGTTGAACCCAGAGGACTACCCTACTGAAGGTGTGTACGTGAAAGCTTATGTGGCTGTGAATAGCTTCTTAGCTGAAACCGTTGAGGAAATTAAACAGGCAGTAACAAACTTGTCTGAATACGGAATTGACTTAGGGCATAATGAAGTCACGGTAAGCGAAGTAAATGAAGAGGATTGGGCGACTGCTTGGAAGAAGTATTACAAGCCAGTTAAAATCTCTGAAAAGGTTACAATTACACCAACATGGGAAGAGTATGAGCCTGTATCTAGTGATGAGGTTATCATTGAACTAGATCCTGGGATGGCATTTGGTACAGGGACGCATCCGACTACTGTATTGAGTATTCAAGCGATTGAACAGTATATTGAACAAGACGATGTAGTCATTGATGTAGGTGCCGGATCTGGCGTATTAAGTATTGCTTCTGTCCTTCTTGGAGCTAAAGAAGTATATGCCTACGACTTAGACGATGTCGCTGTTACAAGTACAGTGAACAACGCTGAATATAATCAAGTAAGCCATTTAATTCATGCAAAGCAGAACGATTTATTAAATGATGTGGATGTACAGGCGGACCTAATTGTTTCAAACATTCTAGCAGAAATCATTGTTCGCTTTACAGATGATGCGTTTAACCTCGTTAAATCAGGAGGATATTTCATCACCTCTGGCATCATTCGTGATAAACGTGAAATAGTGAAAGAGCGTCTAGAGCAATCAGGATTTGAAATTGTAGAAACAAACCAGATGGAAGATTGGACATCCATCATTGCACGTAAACCGTAAAGAAAGCAGGTGCTGAATGTGCAAAGGTACTTCATTCCTGCTTCTGGTTGGCAAGAGGGAAAGGTCATCATAACAGGTGAGGATGCTCACCATATTAAACGCGTGATGCGGATGACTGAAGATGATGAAATTATTTGCTGCACGCCAGATGGGCGTGCAGCCCTTTGTCAATTAGAAGTGGTTACAGAGGATGACATCAAAGCATCAATTGTACGTTGGCTAGACGAACAAAAGGAGCTCCCGGTGAACGTAACAATCGTTCAAGGGTTGCCAAAAGGGGATAAGATGGAGTTGGTCATACAGAAAGGAACCGAACTTGGTGCACACGAGTTCATTCCCTTTGCTGCAGAACGCTCCATTGTGAAATGGGATGGAAAGAAAGCAAAGAAGAAAATTGAACGCTATCAAAAGATTGCCAAAGAGGCGAGTGAGCAGTCTCATCGAACTCAAATTCCACAAGTAAATGACGTACATACTTTAGACCAAATTGCTTCATTGCAATCATATGACTGGAAGCTCTTTGCCTTTGAGGATGAAGCGAAAAGCTCTACGTATCGTTCATTAAAAGAAGTGATACCAAACTTAACTGAAGAACAGTCGGTGTTAATTGTCATTGGACCAGAAGGTGGATTAAGTGAGAAGGAAGTAGACGTGCTGAAAACGCATGAATTCTTATCGGTGCGACTTGGACCGCGCATTCTAAGAAGTGAAACAGCGCACGCCTATATTCTTTCAAGCATTTCTTACCAGCTTGAGGAACTCAATCAATAATTTGGGGTGATGGAGAATGAACACGGTAGCGTTTCACACATTAGGTTGTAAAGTGAACCATTATGAAACAGAGGGGATTTGGCAATTATTTAAGGAAGAAGGGTATGAGCGAGTCGATTTTGAACGTAAATCAGATATTTACGTTATTAATACGTGTACAGTTACAAACACCGGTGATAAGAAAAGTCGCCAGGTGATTCGAAGGGCTATACGTAAGAATCCTGAAGCAGTCATTTGTGTAACGGGCTGCTATGCGCAGACATCACCTGATGAGATTATGGAAATCCCAGGTGTAGACGTAGTTGTTGGAACACAAAATCGTCGCAACATGATCCCATACATAAGAGAGCACCAAAAGCATCGTGAACCGATTAATGGCGTCTCAAACATTATGAAGACAAGAACCTATGAAGAGATGGATGTTCCGGCATTTACAGACCGGACGAGAGCCTCCCTCAAAATTCAAGAAGGGTGCAATAACTTCTGCACGTTTTGTATTATTCCTTGGGCACGTGGTCTCTTAAGATCTCGTCAGCCAGAAGAAGTTATTTCTCAAGCACAACAGCTCGTGGATGCTGGTTATAAGGAAATTGTACTTACAGGCATTCATACAGGTGGTTATGGGGAAGATTTAAGAGACTACAATTTAGCTAAGTTATTAACGACTTTAGATGAGCAAGTGAGTGGGTTAAAGCGAATTCGAATTTCTTCGATTGAAGCAAGCCAAATTACGGATGAAGTCATCGATGTACTCGGGAAGTCTGATAAAATTGTACGTCATTTACACATACCGCTACAGTCTGGTTCCAATACTGTGCTAAAGCGTATGCGTAGAAAGTATACAACGGAATTCTACAAAGAAAGAATCGACCGAATTAAAGAAGCGCTTCCTGGTCTTGCAATTACATCCGATGTCATCGTAGGCTTTCCTGGTGAAACGGAGGAGGAGTATAACGAAACGTATTCATTCATACGAGAGATTGGATACTCAGAACTCCATGTGTTTCCTTATTCTAAACGAACAGGAACACCAGCTGCCCGTATGGACGACCAAGTGGATGATGACCTAAAGCACCGTCGTGTGCAGGAGTTAATTGATCTTTCGAGTGACCAAGCTATGTTGTATGCTTCGGGCTATGAAGGGCGTGTACTTGAGGTTATACCAGAGGAGAAGTTTACTGAGGACCGAGAAGATGAACGACTCGTAGGGTATACAGACAACTATATGAAAGTCGTGTTTGAGGGAACGAATTCTATGATCGGGGAAGTTGTTCGGGTGAAGATTACGCAATCGGGGTACCCGCACAATTACGGCGAGTACGTAAGAGTCATTCAACAACCGAATCTAACAGATACAGTTCTTTCTTCATAATTAGACTCAATATACAACTCAAATCCTGTGCTCGTCCTGTCATGATGTAGAAATTTCACGAGAGCCATGCTACGATGTAAGAGGTACGAACAACTTAAGAATGTGAGGGATAGACCAATGAACCAACAACTAGCTAAGCTAATTGACCACACAGCATTAAAACCAGGCACTACAAAAGAAGCTATTCATAAACTTTGTGAAGAAGCTGCAGAATATAATTTCGCATCCGTGTGCGTAAATCCAGGTTGGGTTTCTTACAGCTATCAACAACTAAAAGATACAGATGTAAAAGTATGTACTGTAATCGGGTTTCCGTTAGGTGCTACAACTTCTGAATCGAAAGCGTTCGAAACGAAACAGGCGATTGAGAACGGTGCGACAGAAGTAGATATGGTAATCAACATCGACGCACTTAAGAGCGGCGACTTTGATTATGTTCAACAAGACATTGAAGCGGTTGTTCAAGCAGCTGAAGGCAAGGCAATCGTGAAAGTTATCCTTGAAACGTGCTTACTTACAGACGAAGAAAAAGTTAAAGCTTCTGAACTATCGAAAGCTGCAAAAGCAGACTTTGTGAAAACATCCACTGGTTTCTCCACTGGAGGCGCAACAGTAGAAGATATCCGCCTTATGCGTGAAACAGTAGGTGAAGACATGGGTGTGAAAGCTTCAGGAGGCATTCGTGACCGTGAAGCTGTAGATGCTATGGTTGAGGCTGGAGCAACTCGTATTGGCGCAAGCTCAGGCATTGCCATTGTTACAGGCGGCCAAGGAACATCCGGTTACTAGGGTTCTATATTATTCAGAAGGACGGGATTCAATTGAATCCCGTCTTTTTTTGTGTGCTGATTACCTATTATGTACATATTCTAAGAACTTCACGAATGGCTTTATGAATGGAAGAATGATTAGGGCTGAAACAACGTTAAATAAAACGGATAAGTGAGCTAACTGCATAGACTTTGAGGACGAGAGCCACTGTCCTAATTCAGCCATCTCATTTAGAAATGGGAAGAACAATAGAACACTAAACACATTCACCCACACATGTGCCATTGCAACAAGGCGTGATTCCTGTGAACCTGTTAAAGAGGCAATCCAGGCTGTTATACACGTTCCAAGATTTGCTCCAATCATTACCCCGATTGCACTACTCATCTCAATTACGTCAGTCTCTACAAACGCCATGGCCAATCCAGTTGTAGCGGTCGAGGATTGTATCAGGGCAGCTACTACTAAACCAATCCCAAGCCCAATCTCTGGAACTTGATCCGAATAGTTGAATGCCTCCTGAACAATAGGCCATGCTTCAACGTACAGGGCAAGTGAACGAAAGCCATTTAAGGACAAGAATATTAAGGCAATGCCAAACACAAACGAACCAATTCCATAATAGTTAGCGTTAGGGATGAACATAAAAATCATTCCGATAATCAATAACGGTATTGCTAGATTTGCATCGTTTAATGAGAGAATCTCCAATGTTATAGTTGTCCCAATGTTTGCGCCAAGAATAATCCCAATGGTTTGTCGGAATGAGAGCAGTCCTGTTGTAACCATTCCAATTGTAATGACCATCGTGACAGAACTACTCTGGATGAGAGCTGTTCCAATCATCCCAATCAGAAACCCACTGAATGGGTGATGCGTAGATCTTGAAATCCATTCCTTCACGGTTCTGTATGTGAGGTGCATCAATCCAATTCGAATAAGTGTCATTCCAAACAGGAATAACATGAGGAATACAGCGAATAAAGTAAGTAGCTCAGGCATAACTTGTCCCTCCCCTACTACTTTATGTGAACAAAGGGGAATCAGAACAGGAAGAAAGGGAGTGATGAGATGTTAAAGTCAATTGAAAACGTAAAGATGCACAGCTATCCTGGCATGGTCGCGGTGATTGGGACTAGGACTGAACGGGGAGTAAACTTTATGGCTGTTGGATGGCATGCTTATTTATCAATGTCTCCTCCGAAGTATGGAATAGCAGTTGGGAGAGAGCGATATACATATAAAGCATTAAAATCGCAACAAGCGTTCACCGTTAACTTTCTTTCAGCAGCTCATTCTGAATTTATTCAGCTATGTGGTACAGCATCAGGCGTGGAGATTGAGAAGGCTAGCTGTGCGAGCTATCGTGTTGAAATTGGAGGTGTTTTGTCAGCACCATTCTTGACAGATGCTTATTTGGTTTATGAATGCGAGGTGGAAGAGTTCATGGATGTCGGTGATCATGATTGGGTCGTTGCTTCGATTCTCTCATGTAAGATGGACCGAACCATGTTTCAGGAGAATGGTCTCCCTAACTTTTCAAAGTTGCAAATCCCTCTTTACCTAGGGAGAAGTACGTACATTACACTTGACGATAAGGTGAAACATGAGGAATACATGAACCCTCATTCGATTAAAGAAAAAAGTTGAACAAGACGGGAGTTTATATTATAATTGCAAAAGGCATGTGTAGACCGAATCATACACATGGTTAAGAAGAAATTGCCTTTTTGCTTTGGAGGGAGGGAAAGTAGCATGTCTAACAATACACGCGTGCGTAAAAACGAATCTCTTGAAGATGCTCTTCGTCGCTTTAAGCGTTCTGTATCTAAAAACGGTACTTTGGCTGAATATCGTAAACGCGAACATTATGATAAACCAAGTGTACGTCGTAAGAAAAAATCTGAAGCTGCTAGAAAGCGTAAATAATTAAGAGGGTGTAATCGATCATGTCATTACTCGAGCGTCTTAACCAAGATATGAAAGAGGCTATGAGAAGTAAGCAAAAGGAACGACTTTCTGTCATTCGTATGGTGAAAGCTTCTTTGCAGAACGAAGCCTTAAAGCTTGGCAAAAAAGAACTGTCTGAGGAAGAAGAATTGGCGGTTCTCTCTCGTGAGTTAAAGCAAAGGAAAGATTCCCTCCAAGAATTTAAAAACGCAGGTCGCGAAGATCTTACTGAAAAAACAGACCGTGAAATAGAAATTGTTCAAGCATATATGCCTAAACAACTTTCAGAAGATGAGCTTGCTTCAATTGTCCAAGAGACAATCGAGGAGGTTGGAGCATCTTCTATGAAAGATATGGGTCAAGTGATGAGTGCAGTGATGCCGAAAGTTCAAGGCAAAGCAAACGGCTCAGAAGTAAATGCTCAAGTTAAGAAACAACTTTCTTAGAGTCTAACGATTAGCCACTCCCAATGTATGGGGGTGGCTTTTTGTATAGATTGTGGAACCTAATGTGATATTATTCGTATAGGATGTATAGTAGAAGGAGGGGAGTCATGAGAAGGAAATGGTTAATGGCATGGGTTATTTCCTTGGTGCTCATCCCATTATTAGGGTATTCGGTCACGGCGGATGAGCAAGACGGGAAAGGACAGCTTGTTTACATTGTTCCGATTGAGAAGGAAGTGGAGAAAGGACTTGCTGCTTTCTTAAAGAGGAGCGTGTATGAAGCAGAAGAAGCAGGTGCTGATCATATTGTTTTTGAAATTGATACGCCTGGTGGTGCGGTGGATGCCGCTGGTGACATTGCATCCTTGTTTCAAGATATTGAAATTCCAACATCGGCCTTTGTAATTAATAAAGCTCTTTCCGCTGGTTCTTACATAGCTCTAAACGCAGATGAAATTTATATGAAGCCGATTGCAACAATGGGAGCAGCGGGTGTCATTACGTCAGATGGAAATGCGGCAAGTCAGAAAGCTCAATCGGCGTGGATCTCATCCATGAGAAGTGCGGCAGAATCCAATGATCGTGATCCGCTCTATGCTGAGGCTATGGCCAATAAGGAAATCGATCTACCTGAATATCGAGCAGGTAAAGGAGAATTTCTAACCCTAGATCCCAATGAGGCCGTAGAGGTTGGATATGCCGAAGGGATTGTGGAAGACCGTGTGGAATTATTATCAGAGTTAGGCCTTTCTAAGGCGACGGTAACAGAAACATCCCCAACATTTGCGGAGAATTTAGCGAGGTTTATTACGAACCCTGTAGTGGTCCCGATTCTACTGTCTGTGGCAAGTTTAGGTTTCATTGTTGAGCTTTATTCGCCGGGATTTGGAATTCCTGGAATTATGGGTCTCTCGTCACTAGTATTATTCTTTTACGGTCATACCGTAGCGGGATTGGCCGGTTACGAAACCATTATTCTCTTCGTTGTTGGTCTCATTCTAATTGTGCTCGAATTCTTCGTACCTGGCGGAATACTCGGGGTTATTGGTGTAGGTTCTGTAGTAGGCGCACTCTTCTTGTCTAGCGCTGATATAGGCCATATGGCGCTTAGCCTAGCAATTGCTCTTATGGTAGCCATCATTGCGTCTGTCATACTATTTAAGACGATGGGCCTTGAGAAAGGGTTTTTGAGAAACATTATTCTCAATGATTCTACATCCAAGGAGAAGGGGTATGTGCCAGCGGTGAGTCGTGAAGAATTGATGGGGGCAAAGGGAGTATCTCTTACACCGTTACGCCCTTCTGGAACTGGCGATTTCGATGGAGAACGGATTGATGTCGTGACTGAAGGAAGCTTTATCCCAAACAACAGTCCAATAGAAGTTGTGAAAGTTGAGGGAACAAGGGTAGTTGTACGACAAATTAAACAACCTTAAGGGGGATTTAAATGGAAACTGTAGATTTAATGTCCATATTATTAATCGGTATTATTATTATTGTAGTTGCCGTGCTATTTACGTTTATCCCAGTTATGCTGTGGATTAGTGCTCTAGCGGCTGGTGTCAGAATTAGCATCTTCACTCTTATTGGGATGAGACTACGTCGAGTCGTTCCTAGTCGCGTTATTAACCCGTTAATTAAGGCGCATAAGGCTGGCGTGAATGTAAATACGAATCAATTAGAGAGTCATTACCTCGCAGGAGGTAACGTTGACCGAGTTGTAAATGCGTTAATTGCAGCACAACGTGCGAATATTGAACTGAGCTTTGAGCGTTGTGCAGCCATTGATTTAGCTGGTCGTGATGTATTAGAAGCTGTTCAGATGAGTGTAAATCCTAAAGTAATTGAAACGCCATTTATTGCTGGTGTAGCGATGGATGGAATTGAAGTGAAGGCCAAAGCACGAATTACAGTTCGTGCAAATATCGACCGACTTGTTGGTGGTGCTGGAGAAGATACGGTCATTGCTCGAGTTGGAGAAGGTATTGTAAGTACCATTGGTTCAAGCAAGAACCACAACAAAGTGTTAGAAAATCCAGATATGATTTCTCAGAATGTACTCGGTAAAGGGCTTGACGCAGGTACTGCATTTGAGATCCTCTCTATTGATATTGCTGATATCGATATCGGTAAGAACATTGGTGCGATTCTTCAAACAGACCAAGCTGAAGCCGATAAGAACATTGCACAAGCGAAAGCGGAAGAGCGTCGTGCGATGGCAATCGCGGAAGAACAAGAAATGCGTGCGAAGGTTCAAGAAAAACAAGCTCAAGTTACAGAAGCCGAGGCGGAGGTACCACTTGCCCTTGCTGAAGCTCTACGAAACGGTAAGCTTGGTGTGATGGATTACATGAACTATAAGAATATTCAAGCGGACACGGATATGCGTGATGTCATTGGTCAGATGAATCAACAGCATGACGAAGATGATGATCAACAATAATAGCACGATGAGGAGGCGTGACCTTGGAACAATTGTTTGAGTTTCTATTCGGTAACGCAATCGTGTTGATTGGGATTCTCGGAGCGATAGCGAGTTGGGTCTCGAGTCGCAAGAAAGATGAGGAAGAAAAGCCTAAACCCGTAGAAACAGGGCCATATGCGAGGGAAGTGGAGGAGCCTTACGAGGTGGATGAAGAGCCTTATGAGGATGCGCCTACTACGTTCCCTAAAGAGCCTTCCTACAACTACGAGAAGTCTTCTTACGACCGAACTAGAATAAGTGGAGAGCATGATGCCATTTCAGATCAGCCTCTACAGGTGGCTTATAAGAAGCAGACTAAGAATCAGCTGAATGTGCAAATCAATAAACTGAATAAGAAACGGCTGGCAGAGGCAGTAGTGATGGCAGAGGTGATTGGTCAACCTCGTTCGAAGCGCCCCCATTCTTCCACTGTTCCCAACCGTCCAAAGCGCGAAATGTAGTGATACATTTCGCGCTTTTTTCATACATATGTATGTGAGAGGGGGCACCACTGATGAAAAAGTGGCAACAACGAATCGGTAACTGGCTTGCACACCATTTAGATCTACCATCTGACGTCATCCTCGAACTTCCAAGGGTCACGACGATTGGTCAGATTCATGCCTATATTGAAAATCATAAGGGCCTAATCGTTTTTTCAGACCAAGAATTACGCCTAAAGTTGAAACAGGGTCAACTTCAAATAAAAGGAAAAGACTTTGTCCTAAAGATGATGCTTCCTGAAGAGATATTGCTTGAGGGTGTAATTGAAGAATTAACATTTATCGAATAGAACGATTGGGGGGAGCACAACACGTATGAAAACGACGCAAGGGGTGTTTTTTTCTGGTTCGGTGACCATTGTGGTGCATGGGGAGTTTCCTGAATTCTTCTTTAATCGATGCGTGGAAAGAGGGTTAATGATTTGGAACGTCAAAAAGATAGACAAGTACGCCTGCAGAGCTACAATTCGACTGGAAGACATAGACCTGTTGAAATCAATCCGAACGGGTTCAGGGTACAAAGTGAGAATAAAGGGGAGGCACGGGCTTCCCTTTGTAGTTAGAAGATTGTGGAGGAAGAAACCATTATTGATTGGCCTATTCCTAAGTTTGTTGATGGTATTTGTCCTCTCCAATATGGTTTGGAAAGTTGAGATAGAGGGAGTGACACCAGAGCTTGAACATAAGGTGACCGAACAACTAAGGGAGTATGGAGTTCAACCTGGAGCATGGAAGTTCAGCCTCGATAACCCGAGTGAACTACAACAAAGGCTGTTAGGGGACATTCGAGAACTGCTTTGGATTGGTATAACAGAGAAGGGGACAACCTACCACCTTCAAGGAGTAGAGAAGATCATAGTAGAAGAAGGTGAATCAGGAGGTCCTCAGCATCTAATAGCGAGAAAGAAAGGCGTCATTGCTGATATGTATGTTACTCGGGGACAAGCAGAAGTGAGTGTGAACGATTATGTAGAACCAGGCGACATGCTTGTATCAGGCATCATAGGTGGAGAGCATAATGAAGAAGTTGTGCGTGCTGAAGGAGAAGTCATCGCTGAGACGTGGTATGAGAGTGATGTGACCGTCCCGTTAGAAGCCAAGTTCAATGTAGTGACAGGAGAAACTTACAATAAGCGAGCGATTACGTTTTGGGGAGTAGCCGTTCCGTATTGGGGATTTGGAAAGCATGAGTATAAAGAAACACACGAAGTGGAAACTGACCGAGCATTTTATTTCTTGGGTTGGAAATTGCCGGTAGGGATTTATCATAAAGAAATTTGGGAAGAAGAACACTATACCCGGTCTCAGACAAAGGAAGAAGCCATACAATCTGGTATCAAGCAAGCTAAAAAGGAGTTGCGTGAAAGTCTTCCATTAGATTCCATAATCGTTGCTGAAAAAATTTTGCAACAGTCTGAAGACAATGGTAAAGTAAAATTAAACTTATATTTCAAAGTACATGAGGATATTGCAAAATCACAACCTATCACTCAAGGAGACTGAAGAATGCCAGAAGATTTACAGACGATTGATATACAACTTGGAAGTCCAAACGAGGCATTAGCCGTGTTTGGAACGGAAGATCGTAACTTAAAACAGGTAGAAGGGTTACTGGATGTCTCCATCATCACTAGAGGAGAACATGTTAATGTATCCGGTAGCAGACACCATGTAACGCTTGTAGAACAAGTTTTCCATGCCTTGCTTAAAATAGTACGAAAAGGTCTAAACGTTTCTGAGCGAGATGTCATCTACGCTGTAGAGCTAGCGAAAAAAGGTAAGATTGAACAGTTTGAAACGCTCTTCGAAGATGAAATTACGAAGAACGCAAAGGGCAAGCCGATCCGAGTAAAAACACTTGGTCAAAGAAGTTATGTAGCGAAGATTAAATCGAATGATTTAGTGTTCGGTATAGGACCGGCTGGTACTGGTAAAACGTATCTTGCTGTCGTTATGGCGATCCAAGCTCTAAAGGATGGCCGAGTGAAACGCATTATCTTAACTCGACCTGCAGTTGAAGCAGGAGAGAGTCTTGGTTTCCTTCCTGGAGACCTGAAAGAAAAAGTAGATCCATATCTTCGACCTCTATACGATGCGTTGCATGACTTATTAGGAACAGAACATACTGGGCGATTAATAGAGCGCGGGACAATTGAAATTGCACCGCTTGCCTACATGAGAGGGCGCACCTTGGACGACGCTTTCGTCATATTGGATGAAGCGCAGAACACAACTCCAGAACAAATGAAGATGTTCATTACTCGTCTAGGATTTGGCTCTAAAATGGTCATCACTGGTGACATTACTCAAGTCGACCTTCCTAAAGGGGTAACATCAGGGCTTCGTGTTGCAGAGCGACGACTCTCAAATATTGACGATATTTCGTTTACGTACCTTGAGCAATCTGATGTAGTACGACACCCGATTGTGCAGAAAGTCATTGACGCTTACGAAGAGGAAGCGTAAGTTGCATAAGACCCACTTTTGGGTCTTATTTCTATATAGAGGGGTATGAGGTGAATAAATGGTGGCGAAGTGGTGGCAGAAAATCAAGCATCTGGTAACGCATGTCAATCATTGGATTACGGTATCCGTAGCAATTGTGTTATTAGGCGGGTTATTGTTCCTGTTATCGTTTACGAACGTATCCACGCAGTCTTACGATGTAGAGAAGTATGAGTTGGCGAAGGAAACGATTCTATCACCTATCACAGTAGAGGACACAGAAGAAACCAATCAAAAGCGAAGTCAAGCGAGTCAATCTGTGCAAGACATATACACGGTTTCAAGAGAGATTACGCTCGAGCGAATTGATTACATAGAAGAGATATTCCAAGCCGTTACAACCGTCCAGGAAGAACAAGCTGATTCGGTTGAAGATGAAGAGGGAAATAAAGCTCGAGAGGCGTTAAATGAGCAGCTCTCTAAGGAAATTACGAATCAGATTGACGTTTCGTTGTTTGAGCAACTATTAACAACGAACTCAGAAGACTTAAAGATTGCTGAAGACGTACTTAGAAATGGGTTATCTGATGTAATGGGGGAAGGAATTAAAGGTGTAGATGTTCCTGAGGCAAAGAAAGAGCTCAAGAATGAATTAGACAACTATCGTTTCTCATCTTCGTTGAAAGAGGCAATCCCAAGGTTAGTGGACTTTGCTGTAACAGAGAATATGTTTCTAGACCTCGACAGAACGGCTGAAGCGAGAACAAAGGCTGTAAATGAAGTTGAACCAGCTATGATCCAACAAGGGCAAGTACTCGTCTTTGAAGGAGAACGTATTACGAATGATGTTTATGACAAACTACAATTAGTTGGTCTGTTAGATAATAAGAGCAACAATCTTCCCTATTTAGGGCTAACTTTACTCATTGTATTAAGCATGGGGATTCTGTTTTACGAAATTGTGGTCTATTTACGACAACAACCTTCTTACCAAGGGGTTATAGCTTCAATTTTCATTATTTCACTTGTGATGTTCCTCTTTATGAAAGTAGGAAGTATCTTGCAAACATCACCTGTTGATAAACTCTATTTTGCAGCACCAATCGCAGCAGGTGCGATGTTATTAAAGCTCTTGACGAATGAGCGTACAGCAATCGTTGCAAGTGTTGTATACGCCGTATTTGGTACCGTTTTCTTCAATGGTCAGCTACCGGGTACATTGAATGTGGAGGCGGGGATTTATCTCTTGTTCTCACAGTTGTCGGGTATAGTCTTTCTGATGAATTTGAAAGACCGCATGTCTATTGTCAAGTCAGGGCTTGGTATTGCTGTGGTGAATGTGATTGCCATATTGATGTTCTACTTATTCTCTTATGAGCCTATTACGTTTGCGAATGCAGCCATTAATGTTTCTTACGGATTATTAGCTGCTTTACTGTCTTCGGTACTCACCTTTGGCTTGTTGCCTTTCTTTGAAGCGGGACTTGGAGTGTTGACAGACAGCAAACTGCTTACGCTTTCAAGCCCTACACACCCATTGCTGAAGAAGCTGTTAACTGAAACACCAGGCACCTACCACCATTCTGTGATGGTTGCTAATTTAAGTGAAGCAGCTTGTGAAGCTATTGGTGCAAATGGCTTGTTGGCTAGGGTTGCGGCTTATTACCATGACTTAGGAAAGACCGTCCACCCACATTTCTTTATAGAGAATCAGGTGGGTATTGAAAACCCACATAATAAAATGGATCCATATGAAAGTGCTAGAATCATTATTCGCCACCCCTATGACGGTGCGGACATGCTGAGGGAAAGGAAGATGCCGAGAGAGATTGTTCATATTGCTGAATCCCATCATGGTACTGGCATGCTTGCGTATTTCTATCACAAGGCGCGTGAAGAAGACCCGGAAGTAGAACATAGTCAGTTTCGATATCCTGGTCCGAAGCCGAAAACAAAGGAAGCTGCAGTCATCTGCATTTGTGATTCAGTTGAAGCAGCGGTCCGCTCCATGAATCACCCATCACCAAGTGATATTGAAGAGTTAGTGCAATCCATCATACAAGATCGCCTCACTGATGGACAATTAAACGATAGTCCATTAACATTAAAAGACGTTGACCTTGTGAAGAAGACCATCTGTCAGACATTACAGGGCATCTTTCATTCAAGAATTCAATACCCGAAAAAGCAAGAAGCTGTTAAGGAGGCTAACTGATGCAAATTGATTTTCACGACCATACAAATTCAGTAGAAGAAGATTATATCGACCTTATTCAACGCGTGCTATCCTTTGCAGGGAAGCAAGAATCTATCTCTGAAGAAGCTGAAATGTCTGTTTCTTTTGTAGATGATAAAGAAATCCAAGAGTTGAATCGAAACTATCGCCAGAAAGATAAACCGACGGATGTTATTTCGTTTGCCATGCAAGAAGAAGGGATTGGCGAAATGAAGATTATCGGTGCTGAAATCCCGCTTGTACTGGGTGATGTTGTGATTTCTGTTGACACTGCCAAAGCTCAAGCAGAAGAATATGACCATTCGTTAGAACGAGAGCTCAGCTTCTTAGCGCTACATGGTCTGCTACACTTACTTGGCTATGACCATATGAATGAGGCGGATGAGAAGACTATGTTCCAAAGACAAGAGGATATCTTGAATGCCTTTGGACTCGAACGAAACTAAGCGAAAATGGATTGGTTTCTCATACGCTTGGGCAGGCGTGCAAGCAGTTGTACGAAATGAGCGGAACTTTCGTCTACATTTAGTCGCCACAGTGATTGTCCTTCTACTAGGCTTTATTCTACAGATCAGTGCTTGGAAGTGGTGTATCTTGTTGTTGACGGTGTCGAATGTTCTCACTCTTGAGATGGTGAACTCAGCCATTGAACGAATTATGGATCATTTATCCCCTAGCAAGCATCCGCTTGTAGGAGAAATAAAGGATATCGCTGCAGGAGCTGTGTTGGTAGCGGCGATTGTAGCAGTCATTATTGGATGTATCGTATTCATACCAGAATTAAGTCCATAGACAACCTATGGACTTTTTTTGCGTTAGCATGTGCGAAATATAGGCAAGAGCTTCTTTTTACAACAGCTTTTGTCGATTGCATGAAATAACCTCGTAAATGTAGTAAAATAGAAAAAAAAGAAGAAACAACAATGGAATAAATTTTGGAGGCAGCAACATGACAGAAGCATTTAAATCAGGATTCATATCCATCATCGGACGTCCAAACGTAGGAAAATCCACGTTTATGAACCGAGTAATTGGCCAGAAGATTGCAATTATGAGTGATAAAGCTCAAACAACTCGAAACAAAATTCAGGGCGTCTACACAACAGAGGATGCACAATTGGTTTTCTTAGATACGCCAGGTATTCATAAACCGAAACACAAACTAGGAGACTTCATGGTTAAAGTGGCTGAACAAAGCTTAAATGAAGTAGATTTAGTAATGTTTATGGTCAATGCGAAAGAAGGCTTTGGTCGTGGTGATGAGTATATTATCAACATGCTCCAGAAGGTAAACCAACCTGTCTTTTTAATTGTAAATAAGATTGACGAAGTACATCCAGATGAATTACTTCCGTTAATTGATGAGTATCGTGAGCGCTACGACTTTGCAGAGATTGTTCCTATTTCTGCACTAGAAGGAAACAACGTAGACCATCTTGTTCAACTTATGACAGACCGCATGGAAGAAGGTCCGCAGTACTACCCAGAAGACCACATTACGGACCACCCTGAGCGTTTCGTTATTAGTGAAATGGTTCGTGAGAAGGCGTTGCAACTGACTCGTGAAGAGGTTCCCCACTCTATCGCAGTGGTTATTGACAACATTGAGGAGCGGGAACAGAACAATACAGTCTATGTCCAAGCTACGATCATTGTCGAGCGTTCGAGTCAGAAAGGGATTATCATTGGTAAGCAAGGTGGCATGCTTAAAGAGATTGGACAACGTGCCCGTAAAGACATTGAATCTCTACTTGGCTCTAAAGTTTATCTTGAACTATGGGTGAAGGTACAGAAGGATTGGAGAAACCGTGCCAACCAGCTTCAGGAGTATGGCTACCGTAGCGATGAGTATTAATGGTAAATATTAAATAACATGCAAACAGCCCCTTACGGAAAATCTAAATGATGAGAAGTTTCTTTACAATACTAATTAAGAAAGGTGGAGTTTTCTTGTGCTCGACTTTACATGGAAGGTTTTTAGTCAAACAGGAAACATTGAAACCTACTTGTTGTTAAAAGAAATGGAATCGGTGAGAGAAAATCATGCAGAGGAATCAGGTACTGGCTCGGTAAGGGAGCTAGATCATCAATTGTAATGTTGTTCAGAAAAGGTGAATGGATTGTTAGAGAAGGTAGAGGGAATTGTCATTCGCACTCGTGACTACGGAGAAACGAATAAGATTGTCACGATTTTCACCCGAGAAAAGGGGAAAATTACAGTAATGGCCAGAGGGGCTAAAAAACCAAAAAGCCGAATGGCTGCGACAACGCAGCCATTTGTTTATGCACAGTTTTTAGTTTATATCGGCTCAAGTATGGGGAATGTGCAGCAAGCTGAGTTCTTGGATTCAATGAGGGCGATTCGAGAAGATATTAGTAAGACGGCGTATGCTGCTTACTTAACAGAATTGACCGACAAGCTTATTGAACCAAATACACCGGCTCCGTTTCTTTTTGAGCAGCTCCTGCAGACTTTCTTGTGGATTGTTGAAGATAAAGACCCAGATGTCTTAATGCTTATGTATGAAATGAAAATGTACAAGCAGGGTGGGTTCGCTCCCCAGACGAGAGCGTGTGTGAATTGTGGGCGACAAGAAGAGATCATAGCGTTCTCCGTTATGGAAGGAGGCGTCTTATGCAATCGATGTCGCTATCTCGACCATCAAGCGTTCCATTTAACGCCAAACCTGCATAAGCTTCTAACCATTTGCCTGGAGGTAGATGTTAAGCGAGTTGGGAACATCTCAGTTAAAGAGGAGAATAAGAAGAAGCTTATGGGCATGTCAGAGCAATATTATGAACGCTATGGTGGGTATTTCTTGAAATCAAAGAAATTCCTTAAACAACTGGACATGCTTCGGTAGGCTGAACAGATAGCTTGACAACCTTCTTCTATATTTCGTATTATACTATTTACTCCTATACAAAATACACGAGCGCATGCGAGACAATTTGGGCTCGTTTCAGCTCTCGTCCCTATGAGGTTACATAGAGACGGGAGTTTTTTTCTGTTGATGTAACAACGATGTGGATGTAAGAAACAATTCTTTTAACGCCATAGAAAGTCCGATATAATGAATAAAGTATGATTATTACCTGAACTGGTGGGGTGGAAATCAAGATGGATTTAACCAAACGCCAACAACAAATCATTGAGATTGTGAAAGAAAATGGTCCGATTACCGGTGAGAATATTGCTGAACAGTTAAGTCTGACTCGCGCTACGCTCCGTCCGGATCTTGCCATTTTAACGATGGCTGGCTACTTGGATGCACGACCTCGTGTAGGCTATTTCTATACAGGAAAGACAGGGTCAGAGCTTCTAACGGAACGATTAAGAAAGTTAACCGTTCAGGAGTTTCAATCCATACCGGTGGTTGTCCACGAGAACGTATCTGTATATGATGCGATTTGTACAATGTTCTTGGAAGATGTGGGCACACTATTTGTCGTTAATGAATATTCACATTTAATCGGGGTTCTTTCTCGTAAAGACTTGCTACGAGCAAGTATCGGGAACCAGGATCTTCGTACAATCCCTGTGCATATCATTATGACAAGAATGCCGAATGTAACATTATGCTTCAAAGAAGACCTGCTTATAGAAGCTTCACAGAAACTCATTGAGAAACAGATAGATGGACTGCCTGTCGTGAAAGAAACGGAAGATGGGTATGAAGTCGTTGGTAGACTAACAAAAACAAATGTAACGAAAGCCCTCGTAGAGATGGGCAGAGATGAAAGAATTTAAAGGGAGGATGAAGGATGAGTAAGCCTATTGTCTATATAGTATCAGACTCAGTAGGAGAAACAGCCGAGCTGGTTGTAAAAGCGTCATTAAGCCAATTCAATTACGATAACTTTGAAATCCAAAGAATCCCTTATGTTGAAGATAAAGAAACGATTCACGACGCCGTCATTCAAGCGAAAGAACACGATGCGTTAATCGGATATACGCTCGTTGTTCCTGAATTTAGACAGTACTTAAATGAACTTGCGAAGAAACATGATGTGACAGCGGTCGATATTATTGGTCCAATGATTACGAAGATGGAGGACTTGTACGATAAGAAACCTCGTCTTGAACCAGGATTGGTTCATAAATTAGATGAAGATTATTTCAAGCGGGTAGAAGCCATTGAATTTGCTGTCAAGTACGACGATGGGCGTGACCCTCGAGGTATCTTGAAAGCAGACATTATCCTTATCGGTGTTTCAAGAACCTCGAAAACTCCTTTGTCTCAGTATCTAGCACATAAGCGTCTTAAGGTAGCGAATGTTCCAATTGTTCCAGAAGTTGAGCCACCTGAGGAGTTATTCCGAGTAGACCCAACTAAATGTATCGCACTAAGCATTAGTCCTCAGAAGTTGAATGATATAAGGAAAGAGCGCTTAAAGGCACTAGGATTAGATGATCAGGCGACTTATGCGAATATGGAACGGATTAAACAAGAACTAGACCATTTCCAAAATGTTGTGGACCGGATAAATTGCCAAGTAATTGATGTCTCCAATAAAGCAGTAGAAGAAACCGCAAACACGATACTTCATACAATAAATAAAAAATAACACAGGTATAAAGCCTGTGTTATCTCCATTTTAGCTGAATTTCCAATAATTTAATGAAAAAACTTATAGCATTTCACATATACCTGTATTATAATTGTAATTTGTGTAAAAATGTTTTTAGGTTGGTCAATTATAGCCTGAGTTTTGAACAGGATGAAGCATACAAGGAAACTTTCAGAATGTTTAAACTTAGTTCAATAGGAAGGATTCCCACATGGGATGTAGAATAGTTCATTATGATTGAATTGAACCCGAATGTTTATGTAGATGCAGATAGTTGTCCTGTGAAAGAAGAAATTGTGGATTTATGCGACAAGTATGACGTCATGCCTCACTTCGTCACAGCTTATGCTCATGCACCCTCTGGAGAAAAACGCGGGACGTGGCATCTAGTTGACAATCGTGGGGAAGAAGTGGATTACTTTATCTTGAACCGTTCGAAACGAAAGGATATTGTAATTACCCAAGATCATGCTCTTGGCTCTTTATTGACAGGCAAAGGTGTTTACGTATTGACCCCAAGAGGAATGGTAATCAGCGAGGGCAATGCAGAAGAACTCCTTTTCCGTAGGCATGAACGTATGCAACTAGCGAAGAAGCAGATTCGCGTCAAAGGACCTCGAAAGTTTACAGAGCAAGACCGAACCACATTTATCTCTACATTTGAAGAAATTTTGTCGAATCATGAAGGGATTTCTCGTCCTTTCTAGAATAAACAGTAAACATGGTGATTCTATGTCAGACCGTATTCCAGACCATATTATCGAAGAGGTTCGCAATAGCAACGATATTGTTGACGTTATCGGTGAATATGTTCAATTAAAACAGAAAAGCAGAAACTACTTTGGTTTGTGCCCATTTCACGGGGAGAAAACGCCATCGTTCTCTGTGTCACCTGACAAACAAATCTTTCATTGCTTTGGATGTGGCAAAGGGGGAAACGTTCTCACTTTTATTAGGGAGATTGAAGGGGTATCGTTTAGAGAGGCCGTTCAACTTCTCGCTACCAAAAGTGGGCACGAAATCCCGAATGAAGCCCAACAGCAGCAAGAGAACACTCAACAAAATCAAGAAGCAAATAACTTACTTAACGCTCATGAATGGTTAACTAAATTGTACCATCACTTACTTCGATATACAAAAGAAGGTAAGGAAGGTCTCCATTACTTGAAAGAGCGTGGGTTCACGGAAGAAATCATTGATACCTTTCAGCTCGGATTTGCTCCTAATTCTAAAGACTTCACAAAGAAGTTTCTTGAGAAGAAAGGCTTTCACCCGCAAACAATGGTGAAAGGCGGACTTCTGTCCGTAAATGATTCGAGCGAGTACTCCGACAGGTTCCGTGGAAGGGTGATCTTTCCAATTCGTAACCATCAAGGTAAAACGGTTGCGTTTGGAGGAAGAACTGTAGGTAATGGTGACCCCAAATATCTAAACAGTCCAGAAACAGAACTCTTCCACAAAGGACGTCTGCTGTATAATTTTGATTTGGCAAGACCAGAAATCAGAAAAACAGGAGAAGCCATCCTTTTTGAAGGCTATGTCGATGTTCTTGCTGCTTATCAAGTAGGTGTCAAGAATGGAGTTGCTTCATTAGGAACCTCCCTAACTGAAACGCAAGCAAAGTTGTTGCGTAGGTATGTAGACAGGGTCATCATTAGCTATGACTCAGACAATGCTGGGATAGAGGCCGCGAAAAAAGCGGCGAAGATCCTAAAGCAGGTCGGATGTGAAGTACGTGTGGCCCAATTGAACTATGGCATGGACCCGGATGACTACATTAAGGAATATGGTGGAGAACGGTTCAGACAAGTTGTAAATGATCAAAGTTCAACCTATATGACCTTTATGATGACCTACTTGAAACGTGGATACAATCTAGCTAATGAAGGGGATCGTATTCAATACATTGAACAAGTATTGGATGAAATCTCTACTTTAGACAAGCCCATTGAACGAGACCATTACGTAAAAGAACTGGCGACGGAATATGACTTATCTAAAGAGATTTTAGACCGCGAATTAGCTCAACGATTGAAAAAACGAGGGTATAAGGATAATCAGGAAGGGAATAGACATACTAACTATGAGAAAAATTCCTATTCCAGAAATAAGAAGTTGTTACCTGCTTTCCACAACGCGGAACGACACCTGATTTATTATATGCTTCAAGAGGCTAGAATCGCTGAACAAGTACAGGATGAAATAGGTGGAGCTTTTAATATGAGTGAACACCAAGTGATTGTCACTTACTTGTATGCATTCTACGAGGAAGGTCATGCTCCAAATCCGGTTCAGTTTATGGAACAGCTCCCAGAAGAGCTTCAAGGACTTGTTTCTGAAATTATCATGCTTAATCTTTCTCCTGACATTACATCTAAGGAGATTCAGGATTACATGTTACGAATTCAAGCGAAACGAAGCGAGAAAGAAGAAATTTCTGTACTTGAAGCAGAGCAAAAAGAAGCGGAGCGCCAAAATGACCCTATCAAGGCAGCACAAATTGCCATGCAAATTGTTCAATTGAAACAGAGCTTAAAACATTGATTTTAAATGTTTGCTATATAAGAAAGAAACAGAAGTCTGGAAGGAGGGGGACTCATGGCACAAAAGCCATCTAACTCACAGCAATCTACTACAGAGAATGAGCTAACCCTGGAACAAGCGAAGGAACAAATCGTACAACTTGGGAAAAAGCGCGGTATCTTGGCGTATGAAGAAGTTGCAGAGCGCCTTTCTCAGTTTGAATTAGACTCCGATACGATGGACGAATTCTATGAGCACCTTAACGATCAAGGAATTGAAGTAATTGGTGACCAAGAAGAAGATCCGTCTACGAAGCAGCTTAACAAAGAAGAAGAATTCGACTTAAACGACCTGAGCGTCCCGCCTGGCGTTAAAATTAATGACCCAGTACGCATGTACTTGAAGGAAATTGGTCGAGTTGACCTTCTTTCAGCTAACATGGAGATTAGTCTCGCTCAACGTATTGAAGAGGGCGACGAAGAAGCAAAGCGTAAATTAGCAGAAGCAAACTTACGACTAGTTGTAAGTATTGCTAAACGCTATGTTGGACGTGGAATGCTCTTCCTTGACTTAATTCAAGAAGGAAACATGGGTCTTATTAAGGCCGTTGAGAAGTTTGATTACCGTAAAGGGTATAAATTTAGTACGTATGCGACTTGGTGGATTCGTCAAGCGATTACACGTGCTATTGCAGACCAGGCTCGTACGATTCGAATTCCAGTACACATGGTAGAAACAATCAACAAATTAATCCGAGTTCAACGTCAACTCTTACAGGATCTAGGTCGTGAGCCATCTCCAGAGGAAATTGCGGAGGATATGGATCTAACTCCTGATAAGGTTCGTGAAATCTTGAAGATTGCTCAGGAGCCGGTATCTCTTGAAACGCCAATCGGTGAAGAGGACGATTCTCATCTTGGTGATTTCATTGAAGACCAAGAAGCAACATCTCCTTCTGACCATGCGGCATATGAGCTACTTAAAGAACAACTTGAAGATGTACTTGACACCCTAACTGACCGTGAGGAAAACGTACTTCGTTTACGTTTCGGTCTTGATGATGGTCGTACACGTACACTCGAAGAAGTTGGTAAAGTATTTGGTGTGACGCGTGAGCGTATTCGTCAGATTGAAGCAAAAGCATTGCGTAAGCTTCGTCACCCAAGCCGTAGCAAGCGATTAAAGGATTTCCTTGAGTAAGTTAATGTGCGCAGTTGTGGGGCGATTCGCCCCTTTTCTGTGCTTTTTTTATATTATCTTTTAAGGAAGTGACAACTTGGATGAGAACCGTAAGCGAATCGTAATAGAAGAAGTCACTTATTGGAAAGACAATCATTTGCTTCCTAAAGAGTATTGTGACTTTCTGTTAGCTCTTTACTATCAAGGTGAAGAGGATACAGAAGATTTTATTCAAGAGTCAACCCGCACTATAAACAAAGAAAAAGTCTTATTTGGTATACATGCAGCCTTGTTACTCATGATGATTCCGGTTTCATTTCTTGTCATTTATTTTACTGAAATATCCATCCTATTGCAAACTGGTTTGGTGACCTTTTTACTTCTATTATTAGTGGGGGATTATTTCTTTTCTTCTAGGCAGAATTCAATCCTAACCCATGTCGTATTACTTGTATTCTTCCTTTTGCTCTTCCTTGGTATGATGACTGTATTGAATGAAATGGGTGCTTCGATTGCAATCATACATAGTGCAATTGCCTTAAACTGTTTGCTATGGATACTTTTTGGGTATTTTAGTAAATATACATATGTGTTAGGGCTTGGCATTGCAACGTTGTTGGCTTGGCTTGTGTATTACTTTTTGTAATTCTCATATGTAACCCTTTTCTAAAAGGTGGATATAAAGTAAAATAAACATAGTTTGTCCGTTGTTATGACAAATTTGGGGATACATAAGGAGGAAGAGACATGAAGCGAAATCCAGTATTGCCTTACGCTCTCATTGGAGTATTAGGTATTACCGTCATGATTGTTATGTCTTTCGTGGGGTTAAACCAAGCTGAACAAGCTGGTGAAGAGGGAGAAGCAAAGCAAGAGCAGACGGAAGGTAATGGTGAAGGCGGCGGAGAAACAGCTGGCGACCCTGAGGCTATTTATCAGAACAACTGTGCCAGTTGTCATGGTGGAGATTTAAGCGGTGGATTTGGACCGGCATTGCAACAAGTTGGTGGAAGTTATTCTGCTGACGAAATTGCGAATATCATTACGAATGGTAAGGGGCAAATGCCTCCTCAGAACCTAGATGAATCTCAGACCCAGACCGTTGCTGAATGGTTAGCAGAGAAAAAATAAAATACGATTGCAAAAGCTTTCTGTCTTTTCAGAAGGCTTTTCTTTTTGAAGCTTAGGTGGTAAAACATGAACAGTCTACAACTATCCAAACGATTAAAGACCGTTGCATCCTATGTGGAACAGGGTGGCGTAATCGCAGACATTGGCTCTGATCACGCGTACCTCCCGTGCTACATTTGTTTACAGGACGAAACGGCCACGGCTATAGCTGGTGAAGTAAACCAAGGCCCTTACGAAGCTGCTAAGGGTGAAGTAGAACGCCAAGAGCTTACTGCTCGCATCCAAGTACGTAAGGGAGATGGGTTGCAAGTACTAGATCCAAATGAAGCAACTCACATTACCATTGCAGGCATGGGAGGGACGTTAATCTCCAGTATCTTAGAGAACGGGAAGTCTTCTTTAGCTGGGGTGAAACGGATTATTACACAACCGAACGTGGATGCAGAAGATGTCCGTCGATGGTTCAGAAAAGAAGGGTATGCGCTTATAGACGAAACCATTCTCGAAGAAGACGGTAGAATTTACGAGGTGCTTGTGGCGGAACCTGGCAACCCATTCGCTGCTTACTCAGAACAAGAACAAGAACAAGAAAAAGAGCTATGGTTTGGACCTTATTTATTGAAGAAACGTCAACCTGCTTTCTTGAAGAAGTGGCAATTAGAAAAGGGCAAGCTCAATCGAGTAGTTGGGCAAATGAAACAAGCTCAACAACCAGATGAGTATAAAATCTTACAATTTAACGAGAGAATAAAGTGGATTGAGGAGGTTATGCACAATGGGTAAAGTAGCAACAGGTCAACAAATTATTAAGTGGTTCGAACAGTTTGCCCCTAAGCATCTAGCAATGGATGGCGACCCAATTGGATTGCATGTAGGAACCCTTAATAAGAAAGTGAACAAAGTAATGGTAACGCTCGATGTACTAGAAAATGTCGTTGACGAAGCCATTGAGCAAAACGTAGATTTAATTATTGCTCACCACCCTCTATTATTTAAACCTTTAAAACAGGTCAGTCCGGACCAAGAAAAAGGGCGGATTGTGCAGAAGCTTCTTGCGCACGATATTGCCGTCTATGCGGCTCATACAAATCTCGACGTTGCAGAAGGTGGCGTCAATGATGCGATGACAATGGCGCTTGGTTTAAAACCTGATTCTGTACTAGTTGAGACTGGGAAGGAAACGTTATACAAACTAGCTGTATATGTTCCAAAGACCCACGAAGATACCGTAAGAGAGGCTCTAGGGAATGCTGGAGCAGGGCATATAGGTGAATATAGTCATTGTATGTTCCAAACGGCTGGTACAGGCTCCTTTAAACCTCTAGAGGGCTCAACTCCTTATTTAGGTTCACATGGTGAGATTGAGTATGTAGAAGAGGTGAAGATTGAAACAATCGTCACAGAGAGCACTTCACATTCCGTAATGGAAGCCATGAAAGATGCCCATCCTTATGAAGAAGTGGCCTATGATCTGTATAAACTAGAAAATGAAGGACCGAGTTATGGAATTGGACGCCTTGCGACATTAGAAGAACCTATGACCCTTAAAGAGTTTGCGGAGCATGTAAAGACTAGTTTCCAAGTTCCTGCACTAAGGGCGGTAGGAGACATGGAAAAAGTCGTGAAGAAGGTTGCTGTGCTCGGTGGAGATGGCAATAAATATATTTCTGTTGCAAAGAAGAAAGGCGCGGATGTTTTCATTACGGGAGACCTTTACTTTCATGTGGCACATGATGCTCTTGGCATGGGATTAAATGTTATTGACCCTGGTCATCATGTAGAGAAGGTTATGAAAGAAGTAGTAAGTGAATACCTTAAACGCACGTTTGACAAGCACTCGATTACTACAGAAGTCATTGAGTCAAATGCGCATACAGAACCATTTCAATTTTTATAGAGGATAGTTTCGTCCGTTAGACTGTTGAGAAGATAATCTCGACAGTCTTTTCTTTTTAGATGAACGATATCGTTGGAGAGAATGACTATAAAAAGAGAATAGAAAAAGCTTGTAGAAAAAACATGGCTTTTCTACAAGCTTTTTTCGAATTTCTTTTATGATTTTTTCGTTTTGACTTTAGGAAGGATTTTTCTTTGTTCAACTTTTGAAGATAGGTCCCAGTCTTTCTCTTCGTCTGGGTTATACCCCTCAATAAACTTAATGACTTCTTTCACAATCGGTGTAGGTGTAGATGCACCAGCTGTAACGGCAACTTTCTGCACACCTTCAAGCCATTCTAACTTAACCTCAGAAAGATCAGAGACGCGATAAGCTTGTGTGCCAGCCTTCTCAATAGAAACCTGTGCTAAACGGTTGGAGTTGTTACTTCTTGGGTCTCCAACGACTAATGTTAAGTCCGCTTCCCCAGCTTGTTCAGAAACGGCTTCTTGTCTTACCTGAGTAGCCATACAGATTTCTTGGTGAATCTCTGTCTGAGGATATTTCTCTTGAACACGGAGCATAACATCATAAACATCCCATTGGCTCATGGTTGTTTGGTTCGTAACAAGAATCTTGTCGCTGTCAATTTCAAGGTTCTCTACATCTTCTTCGTGTTGAATTAAATGTACGTGACCAGGCGCAACACCAAGAGCACCTTCTGGTTCTGGGTGACCAGGCTTGCCAATATACACAATCTCATAACCGTTAGCAACCTGTTCGCGAATTAAGTCGTGCGTTCTTGTTACGTCTGGACATGTTGCATCAAGTACAGTGAGTCCTTTCGCTTCTGCACGCTCACGTACCTCAGGTGAAACACCATGAGCGGTAAAGATGACCGTTCCTTCATGTATATCTTCAAGAAGGTCTAAACGGTTCTTCCCATCAAGTGTGACCACACCTTCAGTTTCAAAGGCTTCTGTAACGTGTTTATTATGAACAATCATCCCAAGGATGTATAATGGGCGAGGTAAATTTGGATCCTTAGCGGCATTGCGGGCGATGACCATCGCATCAACCACTCCATAGCAATACCCTCTAGGAGCAATCTTAATGACTTCCATTTCTGTTCCCCCTCTCGCTTACATAACAAGAGTAAAGCTCTTATCATTTCTAGCCCTATTATAAAGGGAAATGCTCGAGATTACAAAAGAAGTCTTACCTCTATTGCGAGTTAATGTGGAAGTTTGTCAAATACTTTACTATAATAGGAAGAGATGAAGTCAATTTAAAGGAGTTTATGCATGAAAGATATCACATTTCAATCATTTGCACTTAAGCCAATGATTCATGATATTACAAAGGAATTGAGGTTCGACAAACCTACTTCCATCCAACAGAAAGTCATTCCCGCTGCTTTACGCGGAGAAAGCATTATTGGACAATCCCATACTGGTTCAGGGAAAACCCATGCTTTCTTGCTTCCGTTGATTAATAAATTAGATGAAACAAAGAAAGAAGTACAGACAGTTATTACAGCGCCAACTCGTGAATTAGCAACGCAAATTTACGACGAGGTTCGTAAGATTATTAACTATGCTGACAAAGAAGGCGTCTGGACTGCCAAGCTGTTTGTGGGTGGAACAGATAAACAAAAAACCATTGAAAAGCTAACTCAGCAACCTCAAATTGTTGTAGGTACACCTGGACGTATATTAGACCTTGTTAAAGAAGAAGCGCTCAATGTGCATACGGCTCATTCATTTGTGCTAGATGAAGCTGATACGATGCTAGACCTAGGGTTTATTGAAGAAGTGGACCAAACGTTACTACGCATGGAGCGAGATATTCAGCTACTCGTATTCTCAGCGACCATCCCAGAACGTCTACAGCCATTCTTGAAGAAATACTTGGAAAATCCTACGCATATCAAAGGAGAAGAAGGAAGACCTGCTCCTGAATCAATGGAACACCGCTTAATCCCATTACGACACCGGGATAAAAGCGATATGATTATCCGAGTTTCTAAGCTTATTCAGCCATATTTGGCTATTATCTTTGCTAACAAGAAAGAGCGTGCAAATGAATTAGCGAACGAGTTAACTGAAAAGGGTCTAGACGTAGGCATTTTACACGGTGGATTATCACCGCGTGAACGTAAGCGTGTCGTTAAAGAAATTAAAAACCTTCGCTATCAATACATTGTTGCAACAGACTTAGCAGCACGTGGCATTGATATTGAAGGGGTCAGTCACGTCATTAATGCTGATCTTCCGAAAGAGGAGGAGTTCTACATCCACCGTGTCGGTCGTACGGCTCGTGCGGGCTTAGAGGGTACAGCAATTAACTTGTATTCAGAAGAAGATGAACCTCTAGTAGAAAAGCTTGAGAAACGCGGCATTAAATTTACGAACTATGATGTGAAAGGCGGCGAGTGGAAAGAAATTCGTGAGCGTCATCAGCGTAGTAACCGTAAGCGTGAGGAGAACACTGAGGATAAGGAAGCTTGGCAGCGCGTAAGAAAACCTAAAAAGGTAAAGCCAGGCTATAAAAAGAAAATGAAAAAAGAAGTTTCTCAAATGAAGAAACAAATTAAGAAACGCAACAATCAGAAGCGTAAATAAAACAAATCCCATTGCCAAAGGCAATGGGATTTGTTTTTATTCCATAGATTGTAGCAGCTCAGTTTTCCAATCTGTAAAATCACCTTTTCGTAAGGATTCAATCTCGTATTGGTAAGGTGGCTTTTTATTCTTCTTGTCGTTTCCTACATAAGGAGTTTCTAAAATTTTGGGAACATGAGCCAGTTTAGGGTGGTGGACGATATAGTTGAGTGCATCAAACCCAATGTGGCCATACCCAATATTCTCATGGCGGTCTTTACCTGCGCCGCGTTCGTTTTTGCTGTCATTAATATGCAAGACCTGTAAGCGATCTAATCCGATGATTCGGTCAAACTCCTCTAACACTCCGTCAAAGTCATTCACGATATCATACCCGGCATCGTGGGTGTGGCACGTATCAAAGCATACAGACAATCGTTCGTTGTGTTCAACGCCTTCAATAATTTGTGCGAGCTCTTCGAAATTGCGTCCAATCTCGCTTCCTTTGCCAGCCATCGTTTCTAAGGCAATTTTAGTGTGTGTTGTTTCTTTCTGTGCGAAGACTTCGTTTAGACCTTCAATAATCTTTGAAATTCCTACGTCGGCTCCTTCGCCTACGTGTGATCCCGGATGGAGGACAATTTGGTTCGCGAGCTGTAAGGCTTCTACACGCTCGATTTCATTCGCAAGAAACTCAGTACCTAGCTCGTACACATGAGGTTTAATGGTGTTCGCAATATTAATGATGTAAGCAGAGTGAACGACAACCTCATCAATGCCATGCTCTTTCATGTGAGCAAGGCCGTTCTCTATATTTAAGTCTTCAATGGGTTTTCTGCGTGTGTTTTGTGGAGCGCCTGTATAGATCATAAATGTATTAGAACCGTAAGAAACGGCTTCTTCGCTTGCGCCAAGTAGCATTTTTTTACCGCTCATTGAAACATGGGAACCTAATTTGAGCATGGGTCTGTCATCTCCTTGCATTACTTTATAATTATTATCAATTACTATCTAATACTATATAAAATTGAGGCGTTGGTCAAATTAGGTTCGCTTCTTCCTAAGGTTAGAGTAAATGTTCGAGCCCATGTTCTTTCACAATTGCATTAAAAATCTTATTTACCTGTTGTGCAGTCTTTGGGTCCGTAATTTGTGCAAGCTTTTTTAACGCTTTCATACGATCTTTTTCGTCTAAGGGGTTTAAATCTGTTGATTTGAGGTATTTAACTATAGCGTCTGCCTGAGTCTTTGTAAGTGGGACTTCATACTCTTTGCTGTATTGAATCAATTCGTTTGCAGTAATTTTTTTAAGTCGTTGTTTCACCATTTGTTTGATCATACTCTTCACGTCCTCATCGCCTCCCTTTGCTGTTCGTTATGGGCAGTATATGTGTCCGTCTATGGAGGTGTGAGCAGACAGTATCACTTTATTGACATTGCATTTACATTGCAAACAGAAAGGAGTTCCGCTATTATATCCATCGTGCCCTTTGTCATGATCCTTGAAAACAAGATTGCCACGTTGAAGGAGTGAGACAATGAAAAATTATAAGTCTTATTTACATTTGATAATTGTTTTGGGCTACATAACAGGAGCGTATTTCTTACTAACTTCTATTTATGGGAACCAAACAGAAAAGCTTCAAGCTGAGAATACACAATTAAAAATGGAGAATGAACAGCTTGAAAGCGAAAAGGATTATTTACAAAAGAAGCCTGGTGAAATACCCGGTGAAGATGCAAATGGTTATTTAACCTGGACAGAGTATGAAGAAGTTGCCAACTACATGGTAGAGAAAAGCGACGGAAACTTTAAAAAGTCATGGGCGCTTTATCTTGCTAAAGAAGCAGAACGGTATAGCATTGATCCTTTCTTAATTTTTGAACTGCTTCGTGTAGAAACTGGAAACACGTTTAACCCGGAACTTGTCGGTCCAGAGACGAAATATGGACATGCATACGGTATGGCACAATTTATGACCAATACAGCCCCTTGGATTGCAGATATGGCAGGTCTTCCTTATGAGAAGGATTTGTTGTATGACCCTTATTATTCCATGCAATTATCGTTAGTTTACTTAGATTATTTACACAATCGATACAGCAATTGGGACAAAGCCTTAACTGCTTATCATCGAGGGATGACTGGGCTAGAGAATTATATTGAAGAGAATGGCCATGCGAATAGTTGGTATGCAGAAGAGATACAGGCAGAAGCAGATTCACATCAGGCGTTCGCAGCTGCTCCATAAAAATAATAAATTACCATGTAATGATTGATGTCGTCCTTCACACACTAAGTATGCACCTTTTCTTAGAAAGTGAGGGACTTTACAATGGGGTCTAAAGAAAAGAAGCATCATGAGCATGTAGAAGATGCCCCTCGTTATGACGAGGAAGAGCGCATTGAGCAGAAGGTTGAACACAATGGTGCGGTAGAAGATAAAGCCGGTCACCTTGGCATGGACCGTAATACGGATCAAACGTTAGCATCAAGTATCTACCATGGTGAAGATGTTGTAGAGGCTGCGGATGAACATGCATTGGACACGAAGAAAATGGGTGATGACGATCTTATCACGGACCGTCAGCCTGTAAAATACGTGGAGGAAGAGCCTGCTCTTCATGACCACGTAGAAAGAGAGCGTAGAGATACGGAGTTTGCACAAGAGGCAGCTGTAGCCGGGAATTCTGTTCGAGAACCTGTCAAACATGATGAACGGGAATCGGATATGACGACGGAGGCCAATGCTGGACTTGGCTGGATAGCTGTAATTGTGTCTATTGTGTCCTTTTTTATCTTTCCAATCATCTTCGGAGCGGTTGGGGTAATTATGGGATTCATGGCACGACGAAGAGGTGCAGAAACGTTAGGGAATACAGCTATTGTGGCTGGTGCCATTTCGGTTGTACTTTCCTTATTCTTCGCTACGTTTTAATAGGTTCTAAGTCAATTGTTGGGGTAGGAGGCAAACTCCTGCCCCTTAACCAACTTGAAAGTCTTTTGTATGTTTGTATTGATGATGCAGAAGAATCTTCAATCGGAAACGGTCATACCTTCGGAATCCGAACGCATCTCGCTTAATAACCTTCGTTTGATTGTTCAACCCTTCTACGAATCC